>JADLAI010000084.1 GCA_020848295.1 Flavobacteriales bacterium | reverse complement strand
CCGAATTTGCCGCTTTCCAGCAACCGCTCCATCACGGCCCCGGCGAACACACTGTCCTCCAGGTTGAATTTGTCCTTCCAACCCGAACAGAGCAGTAGGATGTTGTCATCCTGCTTCACCAGCCATGCACTCAGAGCGGACAGGTTCAGGAATGAACCGACGACCAATGTGCGAGCGTTCTTCGCCAGGTTGATGGCCTTGGTACCATTGGTCGTGGTCATCACGATGGTATGACCGCGAAGGTCCTGCCCCACATAGGCCAGCGGCGAGTTCCCGTAGGCGAATCCCTCCACGACCTCCCCGTTGCGCTCGGCCGCCGCGATATAGCCTGTCCGCCCGATGTATTGGGCCGCTTCCTCGATGGTGGCCACCGGTATGATGCGGTCGATCCCGTGCTCGAAAGCGGCCACCATGGCACTGGTGGCGCGTAGCACATCGATCACCACGACGATCCCCATGTCCTGGGCGTACAGGTCATACTGCCCTGGCGAGAAGCAGACCTCCACCCGGTAGCGGTACTCGTTGTTGCGGATCCCTTCCATCTATGGCTTGCCGAGGAAAGGTAGCTTCACGACGACCCCTTTCAACGCCTTGCCTCGGATATCGATCCGGATCGAGGTGCCCTCCGCCGCCATGGCCTTTGGCACGTAGGCCAATCCCACGGGCTTCTGGAGCGTGGGGCTCATGGTGCCACTGGTCACCTTGCCCACCACATTACCCGCCTCATCCAGTACCGGATGGTCGTGCCGAGGGATCCCTCGTTCGAGCAGTTCGAAGCCCACCAGCTTTCGGGTCACTCCCGCTTCCTTTTGGGCCTTGAGCGTGTCTGAATCCACGAAGTCCTTGGTGAACTTGGTGATCCAGCCGAGGCCGGCCTCGAGGGGCGATGTGGTGTCGTCGATATCGTTCCCGTAGAGGCAGAAACCCATTTCCAACCGAAGGGTGTCGCGCGAGGCCAGCCCGGCCGGTTTGATCCCGTATGCCGCACCCGCCTCGAAGACCGTGCGCCAGGCTTTTTCGGCAAGGGGGTTGGGCATATAGATCTCGTAACCGCCGGCACCGGTGTAGCCCGTCGTGCTGATGAGCACGAGGCCCACACCTTTCATCTCGGCATACATCGCCGTGTAGTACGGCATGGCGGCGATGTCCTCCTTGAACAGCGGGCGAAGGGTATCCACTGCTTTCGGTCCTTGCACGGCCAGCAGGGACATGTGGTCACTGATGTCCTCCAGCTGTGCGTCGAACGTGTTGTGCTGCTGGATCCAGTCCCAGTCCTTCTTCATGTTGCTGGCATTGACCACCAGGACATAGTGGTGATCGTCACCGTGCTGCATGCGGTACACGAGCAGGTCGTCCACGATACCGCCTTTGCCGTTGGGCATGCAGCTGTATTGCACTTTGCCCACTTCGAGTTTGCTGGCGTCGTTGGTGGTGATCTTCTGGATCAGGTCCAAGGCGCCCGGTCCCCGAACGATGAATTCCCCCATGTGGCTCACATCGAACACCCCCACCGCATTCCGCACCGCGTGGTGTTCATCGTTCACGCCGGTGTACTGCACGGGCATCAGGTAACCCGCGAAGGGGACCATCTTGGCCCCAAGCCCTTCATGGATGTGGCACAATGCGGTCCGCTTCAATTCGGTGGTCGTTTCCATTGCTTTGGATGTCAAGGTTTCTTTGGCGCTGATAACAACGTTTGGAAGAGTTGCAGGTAACGATCGCGCCAGGCACGTACCGAGTACCCCTCCTCCACCGTTCGCCGGGCAGCGATGCCCAAGCGGGTCCGAAGGTCGGAACTGTTGATGAGCCTTCCCAGTGCTTCGAGCCATTCTTCCTGCCCGCTGGCCAGGAGACCGTTCACCCCTTCCTGCACGATGGTGGTGTTCACTCCCACCCGGCCCAGGACCACAGCCTTGCCCATCCCCATGTATTGCAAGCCTTTGAAGCCACATTTACCGCGGCTCCACTCATCATCGGGCAGGGGCATGATGCCGATATCGATCCCTCGCAGGTCCTGCACCTCGGTGGCACTGTTCCATCGGATGTTCTCGATGGGGAGTTCCGGCGCTTCGAGGTCCCGATCGCTGATGATCCGGAAGATGATCCGATCGCCCCATTGTGCGTACAGTGCACGCAGCATGGGCAGTTCCTTCCGTAGGTGCGCCAAGCTGGTGTAGCTGCCCGTCCACCCGATCACCACCTTCCCATCGGCACGCGCCGGCTCCGGTGCAGGCAGGTAGTGATCCGTGTCGATCACGGTCGGGATCATCTCGACCCTGTTGTTGTACTGCGCTGCATACGCTGCCAGATGGGCGTTCCCCGCGATGACCAGGTCGGCCATGCCGATGAGCTTCGATGTCTTATTGGGATCCTTCAACCAGCGCAACCGCCGGTTCGCGTCGCTCACGTCCAGGTGCCAGATGGCATCGTCGAAATCATAGATCAGGGGTACGCCGCTGGCGGCCAGCCTGCGCTCGAACCGGGTGCTGCCTGTCATGAATGCCTCGCGCTGTACGATCACCAGATCGAACTCCTTCACCCGGGCCACCTGCCGCGCACGACGCAACCAGCTTCGGACGAAGATGCCCATCTTGGCCAACACATGTCCGGTAGCGTAAAAGACCCGGTCCTCCTCGGCACCGATCAGCCAGGCATACTCATGGGAAAAGCCATGCGCCGCCCAGTGGCCCGCGAATTGCTCGAAACGGTATCGCTGGCTGGGTGAGCGATCCGGACGGTGGGCGGCGACGAACAGGATCCGTGGCATGGGCAATGCTGCAAAGAAAGGTGACCCGACATTGTGCGCCGCCCGGCTATCTTTCCCCACTTCCATGTCCGCACCTCGATCCTTCCCGCGCTGGGGCATCCTGCTGATCGACACGGTACTGTGCCTTCTGGCCCTCGCTACAGCCTACCAGTTGCGATTCAACTTCCAGGTGCCCGCCCACGAAGTGGACCTGCTTGTGCCGGTACTGCCCAGCTACCTGGCCGTTCGGATCGCCAGTTTCCTGATCGCCGGGCTGCCGCGCATGATGGTACGCCACACCGGCACGGAGGATGCACGCCGGATCTTCCTGACCGTGCTCGCTGGCTCACTCGCCTTCCTCGCGATCGGCGCATTGCGCTTCTTCGCCTTTGACGGGTACTACTTCCTGCCCACCTCGGTGATCGTGATCGACTTCATGGCCACTGCCATGGCCTTGATCGTGGTACGCATCGGTTTCAAGCTCCTGCACCTGCGAACAAGAGGTGCCGGCAAGGACCTGGTGAAGGTGGTGATCCATGGTGCTGGCGCAGCGGGTCTCATCACGAAAAGAACCTTGGAGCGCGAAGGAAGCCGACGGTACGAAGTGGTGGCCTTCGTGGACGACGACCCCAGGAAGGCGGGCAAACGATTGGAAGGCAGGCTCGTACACCCTACGGATCAGTTGCCCGGCCTATTGGCATCCGGCGAGGTGGATGAGGTGATCATCGCCATTCAAGCGCCTGTGCCGGAGCACCGTCGTCGGGTGGTGGATGCAGCCATGACTGCGCGGGTGCGTGTACTCACCATCCCACCGGTGAATAGTTGGATCAACGGTCAGTTGAGCACCAACCAGATCAAGGAGGTGCGGATCGAGGACCTGCTGGGGCGCGCCGTGATCCAACTCGATGATGCGGAGGTGCGTGCGCGTTTCAAGGGGCGCCGTGTGCTGGTAACAGGGGCCGCAGGGTCCATCGGTAGTGAGTTGTCACGGCAACTCGCCCAATTGGGACTCGAACGGCTCATCCTGGTGGACATGGCCGAATCGGGGCTGTATGATGTGGAGACCGAACTACGTCCGATCGCTACGACGCAACTGGTCGTGCGAGTGGCCGATGTGCGGGACCGCAGGGCGATGTCCGGGGTCTTCACCGATCACCGACCAGAGGTGGTGTTCCACGCGGCGGCATACAAACATGTACCGCTCATGGAGGCCCAGCCCGATGAAGCCGTGCGCACCAACATCCTGGGGACACGTGTGGTGGCGGAACTGGCCGCCCTGCATGGTGCGGACGACTTCGTCCTGGTGAGCACCGACAAGGCAGTGAACCCGACCAGCGTGATGGGCGCCAGTAAACGGGTGGCCGAAATGCTGGTGACGAGCCTGGCCGCGACCATGACCCGGGTCCCTCGTTTCATCACCACACGCTTCGGGAATGTGCTCGGCAGCAGCGGTTCAGTGATCCCGCTCTTCCGCAGGCAGATCGCCGCCGGAGGCCCGGTGACCCTCACCCACCCGGAGGTCACCCGCTACTTCATGACCATCCCCGAAGCCAGCCGCCTGGTACTCGAAGCGGCCACCATGGGCAAGGGTGGCGAGATCTTCGTGTTCGACATGGGTGAACCCGTACGGATCGCCGACCTCGCCGAACGGATGATCCGTCTGAGTGGGCGCGAACCCGGAGCGGACATCCCGATCGTGCATACCGGCCTACGCCCTGGAGAGAAGCTGTACGAGGAGTTGCTCGCCACCTCGGAGAACACCCTGCCGACCCATCATCCACGCATCCTCATCGGTAAAGTGCGCCAAGCCGATCCCACCCATGTGATCGAAGCCGTTAACCGGCTCCAGACCACCACCGACGTGGCGGACATGGTGCGGATCATGAAGGAACTGGTGCCCGAGTACCGCAGCCACAATTCGGTGTACAGTAACTTCGACCCGCCCGCACCCAAGGCCGGACCCACGACCTGAGCGCGGTCTTTACCGAATGACCACGGACAAGAACCTGGAGATCGCCCGTTACCAGAAGGAGATCGCCGACTACATCGGCCTGGGGCCGGACAGCCTGGTATTCAACTTCGATGTTTCCGGTACGGTGACCAAGCTCTTCGTCATCACCCTTAATCCCCGCCACAACCAGAGTTTCCTTTTTCACCAGACCGCAGGCAGTGATAAGGTGGATGCCCTGCGAGCGATGCTCGACTACGTGCGGACGTACAAGGAGCGCACGGGCAGTTACACCATCCAGTGGAGCGCGCGCGGCGAAGGCAGCCTGCAGACCTCCTATTTCAGGGCGAAGAACATCATGGAGGCACTGGACAAGCTCTTCTACGACCGGGATCCGAACAGCATCACGGTCTTCAGTGTGACACTGAACCCCATCACATGACCGTGGTGAAAGTTCCCGTCCAGATCCGGTTCGCCGATGTGGATATGGCCCGCCATGTCCATAATGCCGTGTACCTGCAATGGTTCGAACTGGCACGTATGGAACTGTTGAAGCGTTTCATTCCCCAAGACCACGATTGGCGCGCGGAGGGACTGATCCTGGCTCGCAACGAGGTGGACCATCGTATGCCCATACACCTCCCCGACCGGATCGAGGCCGAAGCATGGTGTGGTACCATCGGCAACAAGAGTTTCGACCTCCTGTACACCATCCGTCGGTTGGATGGGCCCAAGCCAGGTGTTTGTGCGGAAGGACGCAGTGTGATGGTGTGTTACGACCTCGAGAACGAGCGGTCCATTCCGGTGCCGGGAGCCTGGCGCCTTGCGCTGGGATCGATGACCAAGCCATGAAGAAGTTCCTTTCACCCCTTGTCCTGATCATGTTGCTGGGCTGTTCGCCACAGGACATGCAGAACGTATTGAACTCGTTGCCTGACAGCACTGCCCTGTCCAATGAGGAGGTGGTGAGCGGCTTGAAGGAAGCCTTGCGCCTGGGCACGGAACGCAGTGTGCAGAAGGCCAGTGTCGTGGACGGCTTTTGGAACGATGTACGCATCCGGATCCCCTTCCCTCCCGAAGCGATCAAGGTGAAGAACACCTTGCTTGATCTGGGCATCAAGAAGCCGGTGGATGACCTTGAACATACCCTGAACAAGGCAGCCGAGGAAGCGGCCAAGGAAGCCGTACCCGTGTTCGTGGATGCGATCATGAACATGAGCATCCAGGATGGCTTCAACCTGCTGCGCGGTGGCGAGAACGCAGCCACGAATTTCCTACGAGAAAAGACCAGCACTGCCCTGCGGACCAAATTCACCCCGGTGGTGGAGAAGGCCACCCAACAAGTGGCACTGACCAGTTACTGGAGTCCGGTCGCCAACACCTACAACACCGCCACCCTGCTCACTGGCGGCCAGGCGGTGGACCCCGACCTGAACGCCTATGTGACCACCAAGGCCATCGACGGCCTTTTCATTCTGCTCGCCGACGAGGAGAAGAAGATCAGGCAGGATCCGGCTGCCCGCGCCACCGCCCTGCTACAAAAGGTCTTCGCACAACAATGACCCGGCTGGCGTGCGATGCTCGCCACCATCAACGCACTGCTCATCCCCATCCCTTTCCTCCTTCTGTGACCATGCATCCGATCACGCTAACCCCTGCCGGTACGATCATCCCGCCCAGCGAACTCATCCTTAACCCGGATGGTTCGGTGTACCACATCGCCCTTCGGCCCGAACAATTGGGCGACGTGGTCCTTGTGGTGGGTGACCAGGGGCGTGTGGAACTGATCAGCCGACACTTCTCCCAGGTGGAGCACCGGGTGCAGAACCGGGAGTTCGTGGGACATACCGGGGAATACAATGGGGTGCGGATCACGGCATTGAGCACAGGGATCGGAACGGATAACATCGATATCGTGATGAACGAACTCGATGCGCTCGTGAACATCGACCTCCAGGCACGTACGCCCCGCGCTACCACACGCTCGCTGCGCATCATCCGGCTGGGTACCTGTGGCGCTTTGCAGGAGGACATCCCTGTTGACACACGGATCGTCAGCGCCTATGGCGTTGGCCTTGACAATGTGCTGCACTATTACGCCTACGAACACACCGATGCCGAACTGCGGTTGCTGAACGCCTTGTTGCAACAGACCGATTGGCCGGACAACCTGCCCGTGCCTTACGTGGCCGCTGGCGATAAGGACCTGGTCTCGCTCCTGGGCAGTGGGAACACGGTTGGGATCACCATGACCAGCGGTGGCTTCTATGCGCCGCAGGGCAGGCAGTTGCGAGCGCTACCGAGCATCGACGGGTTGAATGAGCGATTCACCGCATTCGAGCATGACGGCCTTCGCGGGGCCAACTTCGAGATGGAGACCAGCGCACTCTATGGCTTAGGTGGTGTGCTCGGGCACCGTTGTGCCACGGTCTGTACCGTGGTGGCCAACCGCCTCCGCAAGGAATACAGCAAGGACCATCACCGTGCCATCGACCACATGATCGAGGAGGTGCTGCATCGCGTGACCGCCGTTTGAACCGCCGTACCCTACACCATTACTGAGCCGGTGGTGAAGCTCCGGTCTCTCGAACATCCTGGCAAATTGAACCAGGGGTGCGAAAGTGCGAGGGTGAGAGAGTCACGTCTCTCGCACGCTCGCACCATAGAACCCGAGACAGACCGGTTCTTTGTCGCCGTCTTAGTAAGGGGCTACTACTTCAGCGATCTGAACGATCGGCTGTTGATCGGGCATCAACCCGGATCGGTTGAAACATGCGTGGGGTCGGCCAATACCATGGTGGTACACACCGATACTTCGTCGCGTTCGTTGGTGAACCAACGGTGCGAACATGAGCGAGACCGAGATCCGTGCGCTGATCACCTTGATCGAGGACCCCGACCTCGATGTGTATGACCAGGTGCGCCAGCGCATTGTTTCATTGGGCGATGAGGTGGTGCCGATCCTGGAACGGGCTTGGGAGGTGGAGGACCACGGCGATCTTTTCCGCGATCGGATCGAGGACATCCTGGAGTCGATCCACCTATGCGGCGTGACCGAACGGCTGATCGCCTGGCGGGATGGAGGCGGTATGGACCTCCTGACCGGCGCGCTCATCATCAGCCGCTATCGTTACCCGGACATGGATGAGCAGAAGGTCAAGGCTCGGCTGGCATCCATCCGGCAGGACATCTGGCTGGAACTGAATGATCACCTGACCGCTTTCGAGAAGGTGCGCGTCTTCAACCACATCTTCTTCCAGGTGCATGGATTCAAGGGGAATAAGCGCAACTACCACGCCCCGCAGAACTCGTACATCAACGAGGTGCTCGATTCCCGAACAGGTAATCCGCTCTCCCTGGCGATCATCTACCAAGTGCTCGCCGAAGACCTGAACATCCCGCTCCGTGGGGTGAACCTGCCTAACCATTTCGTGCTCGCTTACCTGGACGAGGACAGTATGGGAGGCCTCGATGTTGGACAGCAGGATGAAGAGAATGTGCTGTTCTACGTGAATGCCTTCAGCCAAGGCGATATCCTTGGGCGCAACGAGATCAACGAGTTCCTCGAGAAACTGAAGATCCCTGCCCGCCCTTCCTTCTATACGCCCTGCACCAACTTGGACATCATCCGCAGGCAACTGAACAACCTGGCCAGCAGTTATCACAAGCTGGGCGACGATCAGCGCAGCGGAGAGCTTGAGCGACTCCGAGACCTCCTCGGCAAGGTGAAGGATAACGATCTGTGATCCCACACTTCGGAAAAAGGTAGACCCCGGCACCAAGGCGGCGGCACCGGGGTCTTCGGAACACAGGACAAGGTCCTGGTCAGGTCGATCAAGCGGTCGGGTATGCGACCGTACCTTCCTCTTCCACCTCGCTCTTCACCTCGATCACCTGGCCCACCACCACCGGTTCGGGCAGCACGGGCGGGCGTTGTGCGAAGAGTTGTTCTTCGTCGGTCAGGCAGAGCAACAAAGTCAATGTTTGGACTGGCCACATGGTCGTGTTGGTTTTCGGTGTATGTGCCGGTCAATGCAATGAAGGTGATGCAATTTGAGGGATAAGCACCCGCTTTGTCAAGACAGATCGTCCGAAATACTCGACGAATATACCATCGAGCATCCTTCAACTCCTTGGCTCACAAGTACGTAGCTACTGGACCGACGTAACCGGTACGGGCCTGTACGGATACGGGCGCAAGGGATCAAGATGCCCTTATCCCCGTGCAGGCCCGAAGGGTGTTCAGGAGCAGGCTGGTGATCGTCATCGGTCCCACCCCACCCGGCACTGGCGAGATCGCCGCGCATTTCGGTGCCACCTGATCGAAATCCACATCGCCGACCAACCGGAACCCACTCTTGTTGCCGGTATCCGGGAGCCGATGGATGCCCACATCCACGACGACGGCTCCTTCCTTCACCATATCGGCGGTCAGGAATTGCGGTTTACCGATGGCCACAACAAGGATGTCCGCGTCTCGTGTGATGCTTGGCAGGTCCGCCGTACGGCTATGGGCCAAGGTCACGGTACAGTTACCCGGATAGGTATTGCGGCTGAGCAGGATGCTCATCGGGGTCCCCACGATATTGCTGCGACCCAGGACCACACACCGCTTCCCGACGGTCTCGACACGATAGTACTTGAGCAATTCGCAGATCCCGCTGGGGGTGGCGGGCAGGTAGCCAGGCAGGCCCAGCACCATGTTGCCCACATTCATCGGGTGGAAGCCATCGACATCCTTGCGCGGATCGATCGCTTCGGTGACCTTGTCGGGGTCGATATGACCCGGTAGCGGGAGCTGCACGATGAACCCATCGATCCCCGGATCCGTGTTCAAGGCAGCGACCCGGGCGAGCAACTCCGCTTCAGTGGTGGTACCCGGAAGTTTGATCAGTGTGCTCCGGAACCCGACCTGCTCACAGGCCTTGACCTTGGCCTCCACGTACGTCCGGCTCGCACCATCGTCCCCAACGAGCACGGCGGCCAAGTGCGGCGGTCGCCCGCGTTGTTCTTTCACCTGTTGTGCCTTTGCTGCGATCTCCGACTTCAGTGCATCGCCGCAGCGCTTTCCATCCAAGAGCTGGTAGGTCGCTTCCTTCGCCATGCTACAAGGGTACGAGATCCGCTGGCCCGAAGGCCCCATCGCAGTCAGGCTTCACGTGAAGGCAGCATAAAGGTGGCTTATCGCCTTCATGCATGACTTCCATCAGGTCGTACTCCGATCTTTCATCCTCCCTCACCTTGCGCAAGGCCAGGCGAATGACCGGATGACCATCCTTGATGAGAACCTGTTCCAAGGGAGCAGCACAGGACTTGTATCCGCCGATTCAAGCGCACGGTGGAGGACCCGGTCAACGCCACGCAAATATCGGATGGGGCGGCAGGCTTGCCCGGTGCATGCAACCCAGTGGGCCAGGATGCAGCCTAATACCATCCATGCATTCAATATCGGCCGATCAGTGTCGCTGTTCCGATCCTGGACATTCACGAGGTCCTTCTCATCGACGCATGCCTTGCATCTGCTGCATCTGCCGCATCATGTTCTGCATCTTGGTCTTGTCGCCCATCATCTTCATCATCTTCCTCATCTCGTCGAACTGCTTCATCAGCTTGTTCACCTCCTCTATGCTCCTCCCACTTCCTCGGGCCAGCCGGGCCCGGCGACTGCCGTTGATGATCGTCGGGGTCTTGCGCTCCTCGGGTGTCATGCTCTGGATGATGGCCTCGATGCCCTTGAACGCGTCGTCGGGGATATCGATGTTCTTGATGGCCTTTCCCACACCGGGGATCATGCCCATCAGATCCTTCATGTTCCCCATCTTCTTGATCTGCCCGATCTGCTCCAGGAAATCGTCGAAGCCGAACTGGTCCTTCGCGATCTTCTTATTCAACTCACGGGCGGCCTTCTCGTCGAACTGTTCCTGAGCGCGCTCCACGAGCGACACCACGTCGCCCATGCCCAGGATGCGCCCCGCCATCCGGTCCGGGTGGAACTCGTCCAGCGCCTCCATCTTCTCGCCCGTGCCGATGAACTTGATCGGCTTGTTCACCACGCTTCGGATGGAGAGCGCCGCCCCGCCCCGTGTGTCGCCATCGAGCTTGGTGAGCACCACCCCATCGATGTTCAGTCGCTCATTGAAGGCTTTGGCGGTGTTCACTGCGTCCTGGCCGGTCATCGCATCCACCACGAAGAGCGTCTCCTGTGGGCTGATCGCCTTCTTCACCCTGGCGATCTCGGCCATCATCTGTTCATCCACCGCCAGACGACCGGCGGTATCGACGATCACAGCCGTAAAACCATGTTGTTTGGCATGGGCGATGGCGTTCTGTGCGATACTGACCGGGTCCTTGTTCTCACGCTCGCTGTAGACCGCGATGTCCAACTGCTTACCGAGCGTTTCCAGTTGGTCGATGGCCGCCGGACGGTATATGTCGCAGGCCACCAGCAACGGACGCCTGCCCTTCTTTCGGATGTAGTTGGCCAGCTTGCCACTGAAGGTGGTCTTACCCGATCCTTGCAGGCCGCTCATGAGCACCACGGTGGGATTGCCACTCATGTTGATGCCCGCGCTCTGCCCGCCCATCAGCTCGGCGAGTTCGTCGTGCGTGATCTTGGTGAGCAATTGCCCCGGACTGATGCTGGTCAGTACGTCCTGCCCCAGCGCCTTGGCCTTCACTCGATCGGTGAAGTCCTTGGCGGTCTTGTAGTTCACGTCGGCATCAAGCAGCGCCTTGCGGATCTCCTTGGTGGTCTCGGCCACGTTGATCTCCGTGATCTGCCCCTGGCCCTTTAGGACCTTGAAGGCACGCTCCAACTTGTCGTTCAGATTCTCGAACATCCTTGGATCATTTATCTGTCCCCCACGCCTGCGCCAAGCCTTGGTGGCTGTTCACGTTGGGGTAATTCCTTTTCCGGGCCGAAGGTACCTTACTTGGCTGGAAGCCCCCCCTGGGTCCTCGCGGCCCCGCGGCCTTGACCGATCGTTGCGGGACTTGAGGTCGCTGCACAGAAGAGAGTCCTGCATCTCCGCTCACCGCACCCGTCCTCCTTTCAACTGTTTTGGAACGAGCGCTGGCCGTACATCGCGCAGGAAGACCCAATGATCCCTGGTGCTGTCATGAGGCGAGAAGCGGTACCCATTGCCGGTGTACGCCTTGATCCCCTCCGAGTCGAGCAGGCGGTGCTGTACGATATGGCGGGCCATGGCACCACGCTGTTGTTTCACGTATACCTGTAGGGACTTGTAGGTGGTGCCCACACGATCCTTGAAGACCGGTGTGATCACACGAGCCTTCAGCTTCACGGTGTTCACCGCCTTGAAATACTCTCCCGATGCGCAATTGATCACCGTGGTCGCGCCCATGGCTTTCAAGTCCGCGTTCATCACGTCGGTGATCCGATCGCCCCAGAAAGCATAAAGGTCCTTCGCCTTCCCGATCGCGAGTGGCGTACCCATCATCAGTCGGTAGTCCTGCATCAGATCCAGAGGGCGCAATATCCCATACAGCCCACTAAGAATACGAAGATGATGCTGCGCGAACCGCAGGTCAGCATCATCAAGGGACCTGGCATCGAGGCCGCGGTACAGCTCACCGTTGAAGGTGAACACGGAAGGTCGTGCGTTCTTCCTGGTGAATGGCGTGGTCCAACTGGCGTATCGTTCGTGGTTCAACTCTCCAAGCCTTGGACTAAGGTCCATCAAGGAGGCGAGCTTCTTCACGCTCATCGTACGGAGCATCTCCACCAGCCGTTTAGACTCTTCGAGCAGGACCGGCTGTGTGGCCATTGGGGCCACGGGAGTTTCTCGGGCCAGGTCCTTCGCAGGCGAAAGCAGGGTGAGCATGGGGTCAAAGTTGTGGGATCCAGCATCACCGCGCGCGCCGGTCCAAAATGAATGTTCCACCCGCTTATCCATGCTGCCGCACCACCCGCCGATGTGGCTTTCGCGCGGGTCTTCGCTGTCCGGACCAGGTTGCCTGAATTCCAGTCGAGTGCGCTTGTCATTCTTGTACAGGTCCACGGTCACCTGGGG
>JADLAI010000083.1 GCA_020848295.1 Flavobacteriales bacterium | reverse complement strand
CGGTGGTTGTCCGGTTCGTTCCGGATGAACGCCTTGTATTGTGCGATGGTACGGCCAGGGGTGCTCAGCCGATAGATGGCATCCTCCGCCTTACGCACGTTCGGATTGTCCGGATGGTTCGCGATGAAAGCCCTGTAGGAAGCGATGTCCTTGGCCGATGTGGCCTCACCATAAAGCGCATCGTTCATCCGGGTTCGGGCCTCGTAGACCTCCCGCGACGAGGGATAACGCTCGACGAAAGCCGCATAGGCCGCGGCCGTATTGGTGGTACGGGCCTCCTGGAAGGCCAGGTGATGCATGGCCGCACGTGCCTCCGCCGCCCTTGGCCCCGAAGGGTAGGTATCGAGATAGCCCTGATAAGCGATCACCGTGTTCTGCCCGCGCACCAGTTCCCATGCCCGTTCGAGCACATGCTCGCGTTGTGCCGTGATGCTGCTGTGGCTCACACCCAGCCCACCGATCAGGATCCTTTCCTTGTCCGGAGCAGCGGTGAAGGCCAGGTCGGCACGCACGATGAACTGGTAGGCCGAATCCAGGTGGTAGAACGGATTATCGGCACGGCCGCTGATCACGCTGAGACCATACCACCCGGCAGCAGGATGTTTCCTCACCTCCTTGCGGAAGAGTTCCCGTGCCTTGAAATAATCATGCACCTCCAAGGCCTTGAACGCTTTCTCCAACCGGCCCGCCCATACCGGCGACATCGTGCACAGCAACAGCCCCAGCCACACCGCGCGCATCGTTATTCGCTTTCCCACCCGGCAAAAGTAGCGGCGCCATGGGGCGCCATTGTCCACCTTTGCGCGCCACGATCGACCGCTTCCTGTTGATGGACACGACCGCCGACCGCATCGAACGGCTGCTCACCCGCCGCAACGCATGGGTGCTGTTGTTCGTGATCGCCATCATCAGCGCTGGTGCCGCCACCGCCCTGCGCCAGGTGCGCTTGGACTACGACTTCGAGAAATTCTTCCCGAATGACGACCCCGAGTTGGATCGTTACCTCGCTTTCCGCGAACAGTTCGGGCATGACAACGATTTCCTGCTCTTCGGCATCGAACGGGCGGATGGCATCTTCGATCGGAGCCTGCTCACGAAGGTGGACAGTCTCGCGGTCCGGCTCGCACGCTTACCGCGCGTTGTCAGCGTACGCTCCCCCACCCGGCTCACCGAACCGGTGATCACCCCGGTGGGCTTGTTCCGAACCCCATATCTGCGCTACTGGAACGACACGCTCATCCGGATCGATTCCGCACGCATCTGGAACGACCCGCGCATCAAGGACCAATTCTTCTCGGACGACGGACGGGCCATGCTCCTGGTGATGAATGCCGAACCGAACCTGTCCAAGGCCAAGTGCGATACCCTGTTGGCGCAGGTGCGTGCCACACTCGCGGAGACAGGCATGGGGGATACACGGATCGTAGGCCGCATCGTGGGGCAGGACCACTACATACGCACGATGGTCCGCGAGATGTTCTTCTTCCTTACGGCCTCCATCCTCCTGCTCTCCGTGTTCCTGTGGATCGCTTTCAGGACGCTGCACGGTGTGTTGATCCCCATTGGGGTGGTGGGTCTGGCCATCCTCTGGCAGATCGGCTTCATGACCGTCGTTGGCCGACCCATCGGGATCCTCACGATGTTGCTGCCCACCATCCTGTTCGTGGTGGGCATGAGCGATGTGGTGCATTTCATGGAGAGCTATCTGGACGAATTGCGGGCCGGTGTGCGGAATGTGCGAGCCGTGGCCAATGCCTATGCCGAGGTGGGCCTGCCCACCCTGCTCACGGCCATCACCAGTGGCATCGGTTTCGCCACGCTCGGTACAGCGAACATCCATCCGCTTCAGGAATTCGGACTCTTCACCGCCCTGGGTGTGCTCCTCACCTTCCTCCTCGCGTTCACGCTTTTGCCAGCGCTGCTCGTTCTGCTCGATCCGCGCGGATCGCTACCCAAGGAACGGGTCTCTTCGCCATGGGACCGGCATATGCCCGGACTTTTCCGGTGGACCATTCGACGACGACGGTGGATCCTGGTCGGCGCCGGCATGATCGTACTGGCCGCAACCGTCGGCACCATGCGCATCCGGGTGAACAACCAACTGCTGGAGGACCTGCCCGCCAATGACCCCATGAAGCAGGGCTTCGTGTGGTTCGAGAAGACCTTCGGCGGGGTGCGGCCCTTCGAGATGGAGATCACCGTGAACGGGCGGTATGATTCGATCTGGGACCTCGATGCACTTCGGCAGTTGGAGCACGTGCAGCAGTATATCGATCAGGACTACGGTGTGGATGCGTTGATCTCGCCGGTCACGCTCATCTGCTCCATGAACAAAGCCTTCAATGGCGGGGACCCGGCGTACTACAGGCTGCCAACGGACAGCGCGGAATGCGCACGCCTGGTGAAACGCATGCGCCTGCTGGGCGGTCGGACCCTGGAGGGGATCGTGAGCGCGGATGGCCGTTCGGCCCGAATGACCGGCCGCATGGTGGACGAGGGGGGCCACTACCACCAACGGAAGAACGTGCTGTTGCAACAGGTGATCGAAGAGCGGACCGACAAGGACCTGCATCTGGCCCTTACGGGCATGGCCCACCTGATCGATCGCAACAATGCGACCTTGAGCGCCCAACTGATCCGCGGCATGGGATTGGCCATCGTGCTCACCGCGTTGATCATGTTCTGGTTCTTCCGCGACACCCGCATGGTGTTCGTGGCCTTGCTTCCCAACCTGGTGCCGCTGTTGTTCATCGCCGGAGTGATGGGCTTCTTCGGGGTGGACCTGAAGGTGAGCACCGCCATCATCTTCAGCATCGCCTTCGGGATCGCCGAGGACGACACGATCCACATGCTCGCCGCCCTGCGCCACCATTTGCAGCAGGGGCTCTCCCCCGCACAGGCCCTCAAACGCACCTACTTACGCACGGGCAAGGCCGTCACGGTCACCAGCCTCATGTTGATCAGTGGCTTCATCACCCTGATCTTCTCTGATTTCGCCAGCGTGTACTACATGGGCCTGCTGATCACCCTCACGCTCGCCTTCGCCTTCATCTCGGAACTGTTCCTGTTGCCTGCGTTGGTGATGGTGTTGATGAAGGGGAAGAGGAGGCCCGGGTAGCTTCCAGGTGCCGCATAGGTCACCCGGATACTTGGATGAGGATCCGGACGATTCCCTTGCCAGAAGATCCCCGCAGACCTTGCGAACGCACGAATTTGCGCGAGCAACGGCCCGCGCACCCTCGTACTCTTTCACTCGCACAGGCGTGATCGCTTACAGCGAATCCCACATGCCCTTGAAGTCGGGCTCCTCCATGAAGACATCCTTCCCGATCTCTGCGTATCTGCGGGCCTTGGCGCGATCACCCTTGGCCACCTGGAGATCGGCATAGCGGATCAAGGCGTTCTTGAGCAACTTCTTCTGATCGGGAGGCAGCGTGGAGATATCGCCAGCTGCGGCGATGGCCTTGTCGAAGGAGGTCATGCTCAGGTCCCCTTCCTTGGCGAGGTTGCTCTTGTACTGCACGATGGCGAGCATCATCCACGCACCGGGGTTCTCCGGATAGTAGCCGGTCATGGCGTCGAAGGTGGCCTTGGCCTTGCTCAACCCTTTGGGGTCGTCGATCAGGTTCTCACCCGATTCGGCCGCCATGGTGTTCAAACTGGCCCAATAGTCCTCGTAGTTTCCGAAGAATTCCTTCTCCTTATCCTTCTTCCGGTACTTCTCCGCCCACTTCAGCGCATCGCGGCTCGCTTTGGGGTAATCCGCCGCATACTTCTCCAGTTTGGACATTTCGTAGTTGCACATGCTCACGTACAAGAAGGGCAAAGGGTCCTTCTTGGTGGCGTCGCCCTCGGTGTAGGTCAGCGCCTTCTCCATGCACTTCTCGTATTTCTCGTCCACATAGAGCACGAGCAGGTCCTCGTACACATGTTTCTGGGCCTGAAGGGAATAGGACGCCAGAAAGGCGATGGCCGCAATGATCGTCTGCTTGGTCATGGTAGCTTGGTGGCAAGGAACATGCCGAAGATACCGTTTCTGTCGGAGAAGCAGGTGGCACGCACGTTGGGTCGTGGTGTGCTGGTAGTGAACGAAATGGCCATCCGATCTGGAATAGCCGGTCATTCCCGACCTTCGCGCCGTGGTCCGGATCGATATCCTCAGTGCCGTTCCGAAACTGCTGGGCAGTTGGTTCAATGAGAGCATCCTGGAGCGTGCCCGGAAGAAGGGCCTTGCCGAGGTGCATGTACATGACCTGCGCGACTGGAGCACCGACAAGCACCGGCGCCTGGACGACGCGCCGTTCGGTGGCGGTGCCGGCATGGTGATGACCATCGGCCCGATCCACCGGGCCATCGACGCCTTGAAAGCGGAGCGGCCCTATGGCGAGGTGATCTACCTGTGCCCCGATGGCCAGCTATTGGATCAGCCGCTGGCCAACGAATTGAGCCTGAAAGGGAACCTTATCCTGCTTTGCGGCCATTACAAGGGAGTGGACGAACGGGTGCGTCAACACCTGATCACGCGGGAAGTGAGCATCGGGGATTACGTACTGAGCGGTGGGGAGTTGGCGGCAGCCGTGTTGAGCGATGCGGTGATCCGTCTGTTGCCCGGTGTGCTCGGTGATGAGACATCGGCCCTGAGCGACAGCTTCCAGGATGGCCTGGTGGCCCCGCCCGACTATACCCGCCCGGCCGACCACAACGGCTGGAAGGTGCCCGATGTGCTCCTGAGCGGCCACCAGGCCCAGATCGATGCCTGGCGCCACGACCAGGCCGTGGAACGCACCCGCCAGCGCCGTCCCGACCTGTTGGGCGATCAGGATCGCTGAAAATTCCGTACTATTGCGGCCCCAAATCCACGGGATCCGAATCCTCCGACCTGTCGTAGGCGCTGGGAACTCCCTCAAAATCAAAAGGTCATGGACCGCATCAAGCAGCTTGAGAAAGAGATCGCCCCGGTAAAACAGCACCCCGACTTCAAGGCCGGTGATACCGTTACGGTTCACTACAAGATCGTGGAGGGTAACAAGGAGCGTGTGCAGCAGTACCAAGGCGTGGTGATCCAGCGCAAAGGCAGCGGTAGCACCGCCACCTTCACCGTTCGGAAGATCAGCAACAACATCGGTGTGGAGCGGATCTTCCCTGTGGCCTCCCCTTTCATCGACCGGATCGATGTGAACAAGGTGGGTCGTGTGCGCCGTGCCCGTATCTTCTACCTCCGCGAGCGTCGTGGCAAGAGCGCCCGCATCACCGAGAAGCGCCAGCTCGTGTCCGAAGCGGCTGTTGCGAAGTGATCCGCACCAAAGCTTAACTCCGAAAGGCCCCGATGATCGGGGCCTTTCCTTTTAGCGTGCATCGGAGGATGGCTAACAACATCATCCGATGCGGATCGCTCCTATGGTGCGGCTCATGGCACGACCAGTCGGGTCGCGTAGGTCGGTGTGCCGTCGGGGCTTAAAAGTTGCACCACGACCGGCACTCCTTGTGGAAGGATGAAGCGCCCCTCCCCACCGGCCAAGGTCGAGGTCAGGAGTGTGCGCCCGGCCATATCGTGGACCTGTATCCGTTCCATGGCCGGAGCAATGGCCACAAGAAGGCCTGCCTCGACGCGGACCATGCGTTGGCCCGGTTCCATCGGATGCCGGACGGCAGTTCCCGCAAGGCTTTCGTAACAACCGATGTCGATGGCGCCACCCTGGGGACGTGCGGTGCCTTCCAGGTCGGTGGCCACCACCGAGGCCACTGCGGCTGTACCTGCATCCACGGCCAACGCGGTCGGAAGCAACCTGTAGTCGGCGCCGGGGGCCATGAAGAGTTCGGTTTGCTCCGGTGCATCCTGGCTTCCGGGATCATGACCAAGCGTCTGCCAAGCGGCCAATTCCATGATGGTGGCATCCCCATCCGGACTGAAAGGGCCGCTCGCGATGTTGTGATCGCTCACGAAGCCATCCAGCGCACTGCCCGCGATGACAATGCTGCCGCGCCAAGGGTGCTGGTTGATGAGGATGTTGTTGAGCACCTGGTTCCCGGTACACGCCTCGGTGATGTTCACGCACCAGCGGGCATCCGCCGCATTGAGGATGGTGTTATTGAAGACCTTGTTCCCCGTGCTGGGCGCACCGCCATCGATCATGTACAGGCTGATGCCGCTGGCGTGATTACCGTACAACAGGTTGTTGTAGAAAAGCGAATTCACCACGCCGTCACAGTTGATACCGCTGCCACCACCCACACCATTGCCGTGAATGATGTTGCCATAGACCTGTGCATCGCTGATGGTGCCGTCCCCGCCCATGCTCACGTCGCCGTTCATGTGGATACCGTTGGCATGATTGTCGAAGCAGTGGTTGAACCGGATGACCGGGTCGTCGGCACTGTTGCTCACGTAGATCCCATGCTCATCCTCGCTCCCACTGCACGTGTTGTGTTCGATGACCACGTGCTCCGCAAAGCCTGTGAGGATACCCCATTTGTAGTTGCTCTGGCAGGTGTTGTGTCGGATGATCACATGATCGCTGAGGGCCGTGCGGATCCCGGTGCGTGGCATGTCGTTCACGGTGAACCCGTCGATGATGATCCGATCGACCCCTTCCACATTGATGCCATCCAGGCCGTTGTACGCACAGGGAGAGGTGATATTCACCCCCGGACCAACAGCAAGGAAGACGATGGGGGCATCAGCGGTGCCGCTGTGCTCCATGGCGGCGAACCCTTGATGGTCTCCCGGATGAACAAGGACCGTATCCCCGGCCATGGCCCTGTCGGCCGCGTGTTGCACCGAAGCCCAGGCCACCGCCAGCGACAGCCCGGAATTCGTGTTGTTGCCTGTGACCGCCACATGGTAAGTGGTGGCCCAAAGCATGGTCGGAGCAAGGAGGAACCCGAGGCTGGTGCGGTGTTTCATGGACTTCAAGCTAACTCTGAAGCCATGCCGAGCTCCACCAAGGATCGTCCAACCGATCCCCCTCCCCGACCAAAGCACCTTGGGACGCCTCGGACGGCAGAGCCGAACTGTTCCATTCGTTGTACCCATGTTCCAGCAACCACATGGGCCAGCGGGTCGCACCCTTCCCGCTGAGAAGAAGAGCGGACCCGGTGAGGACCCGGGTCCGCTCTTTCCGCTACCGACAACTACTGTTTCACGAAGCGCGTGGTGCGGCTGCCTTGTGCATCGGTAAGTTGAAGGTGGTACGCACCTGCCGGAAGGGATGAAACATCCAGCGTGGCAGGTCCCGTACCCAATAGACCAGAGAGCAGGATACGACCGGTCATATCCATGACCCGGTAGGGCGCAACACCCTCCTGTCCATTGATGACAAGGTGATCCGTGCATGGCACCGGATAAAGGTGAGGCATGGCGGCCCCTTGCCCTTCCGGTGTGGCAAGCCCGATCTGCTGCCCATAAGCACAGATGTACCCTTCTTCGGTCTGAGCGGTTTGAACGGCCAGATTGAAGGAGTCGGTCCATGGATCCACATGGATCGTGCCACGGAATGCCCCATGGGTGATGATGGTGCCATTGGAGGTGAGCCGGATGCCGCTGACCTGCACGAAGCCTAACGCATCACCAATGAGCAGGTTGGCGAAACCCATGGTACCATCAGTTGCACGCAGCATCAGGAGGTAGCCGTTGGTAGTGGTCGGATTGTCCAGGATATAGGTACCAGGCCCTGGATCCACATCGAAGGGGCCGTAAAGGGGCGCAACGATGTAGACGTTCCCGTACCCATCAATGTCCATGGCCTCCAGGTCCTCTGATGAATCGTCTCCCCAGGATACTCCCCACTCACCCTCCATTTCCGCATTCACGCGCAACGCAAATGGATCATAGACCCCATTCGGGACATGGATGTTGGTCCCTGGTCCGGGGTCCAGATCCGCTTCATCCGTGATCATGCCGACCATGGCCGCCGATCCATCCGGGCCGAACTCCACCTTCACGCTCTGTACTCCGTTAATGAACGTTCCTTGTTCCGGATCACCCTGTGCGTTGCAGCGCACGATGGCTTGCGCACCGCTTATGGTGGCATCTCCAATGGTGATCGTATTCGGCGCTTCGCCGAAGGTCAACTGCCCCCCAAAGCTGAATGACACCATGATCGAGCCGTTCGACAACACACGCATGTATGAGGGAGCGCGTCCGACCGCCTTGTACCAAAGAAGTGTCCCATCAGCAGCATACTTACTCATCACACCAGTACCACTGCTGCCACCATCAAAATTGACCGTGGCCGGACCGGGATCCATGTCCATGATCCCTTTTACATAATGGCTATGGATGACGTTGCCAGCTCCGTCCATGGTGATCCGGGTGGAGAGATCGTCCCAAGCATTACCAAGCATGGATCCCCATTCGAACTGCCCATCGGCAGCGTACTTCGTAATGAACAGATCCCAGTCACTTCCTGCACTCACGACCGTCTCGGCGGTTGGTGAGGCATCCAGGTCCAAGGTTCCCTTGAAGTAACCGGTGACCACAATGGACCCATCCGGAGCCACTGCTACATCCGCCCCATTGAGGCCGCCTGTACTACCCCAACCGATCGCCCAGTCAATGGAACCATCCGCCTGGAAGGCCGCGAGAAAACAGGAGTTCCCGGCACCGCCGACCAACTCCACCGCATCGGGACCAATACCGAGAACATCCGTGCCACCGAATTGCCCTATCGCGATCAGCCGCCCTTGGTGATCCTCGACCACCTTGCGTATAGTGGGTCCATTCCCCAAGGACCGGGCCCAGTTGAATGTGGGCGTTTGAGCAGTGGTGGGAGACCATAATGAAATGGCCCCAGTTGCAATAATGGAAAGAAGTAGTGCTCGTTTCATGGAGTTGGCATTCAGGGTTTCATGCTTACATCGAGGTGTGGCCGATATGTGAACACCGGGGAAGCAGCAAATGAAATAACGACCAGCATATCCCTGGATCCGAGGAACTTGCCTCGTTAAACCGCTGCAGGGTCTCCGCCTTGAAATCCTGAAGCCTCGAAGCCGCATGGTCGCCTACGGCAGACCTGGCGGAGGTTGGGTCAAGGGGCCACGATAGCGGAGGCCCAGCGGAGGTTTGAGCACGCCGCGCTAACGGACACACTGTGCGGGCATGGATCATAGCTGGCTGAGCCGGAATTCCTCCCGGATAAAAGGAACCCGCCCGGCTCTACCTCTCTATTCCCCCACCTCCCCATCATCACCCCACCAGCATCGGATCCCTGTTCGGGATATCCTCCATGCTGTAGGACGGTTCGCATGGCATCGTGCTCATAGCTTACTGCTCCTTGTGTTGGATCCGATCGGTGGCCGTTCCTTGGGGACCTGCGCAAGCAACGCCCTGTTGCTCTCCTCATCCTGCATCTTCTTGAGCAGCCTGAAGATCACCTTGATGTCCCGGCTGTTGTGCGAGACCGTACCACGCAGCTTCTCCAGGGCCAGCAGGCTGTCCTTGTGGTTGGCCAAGAGTTCGCGCATACGGGTGAAAACACGGATGACCTGGATATTGACGGCGATGGCCGCCTCACTGTTCAGAACGCTGGAGAGCATCAGCACGCCGTGCTCCGTGAAGCAGAACGGTGCGTAACGCAGACCCATGCGGTCTCCCGAATTGGAGGACGCAATTTGCGACCTCCAATTCTCAAGCTCCTGCGCATTCATTTCGAACATGAAGTCCTCGGGGAAGCGCTCATTATTACGCCTGACCGCTTCCTTCAGCCTTTTGGTCTCCACTCCGTAAAGTTCCGCCAGATCACGGTCCAACATCACCTTGTGGCCGCGAACGGTGCGGATCCTGCCGATAACGACTTCATCGCTCACCACCAGTATGTTCTTCTTGATCGCGCTCATCCGGGGTCTACCGCAACACTAATGATCACCCCACCAACATCGGGTTCCTG
>JADLAI010000082.1 GCA_020848295.1 Flavobacteriales bacterium | reverse complement strand
CTTTCGTCGGTACAGGCGAGTGGGAATGGCATGGGTACGTAGGTCCAACGATCGCCGGGGATCGCATTGAAGTTGAAAAGGGTGTCGAACGCATCCGTGGCGGGGACGTAGATGTACGCCACGCCGTCCACCTCGTGGGTATAGAACGGCCCATCGTTCGTTGGAACCGATGAATCCACTTTACGGGTAGCCTGACCATTGATGGTCGTATCCAAGAGCGACACAAAGCGGTACGTACCACTGGTGGGTGGATCCGGTGGCGCATTGTTCAGTGTCCATGGATAATGCCACGTGGCGCCGATGGGCGCCCAATGCTGGGCATACAGACTGCCGGCCAAGGACGCGACAACGAGCGACGTGAACAAGGGTCTCATTTCCGAGATCTTTTTGCGGATCGACTCCCGCCATACGGACACCGTCCGTTCCAGGAACGCTGCTTCCTGAAGCCAAGGTAGTGCCCTCCCCTCCAATGCCAAAGGCGACCGGGAACGGCCGAACAGGAACAATTGACATTGAACAATCCCACAATTGATGTAGGACACTACATTTGGCGCGTAACAGCAGCACCACGGCCCTTGGCAGCCATCTCCACCCCCAACGACTACCTCCCGGTCCTGATCCAGGCCGCCATCGCCATTGGCTTCGTGGGCTTCGCGCTCTCGGCCGCCGCTTGGTTGGGGCCGAAGATCCACGGCAAGAAGAAGGACGAGAACTTCGAGTGCGGGATCGAGCAGCAGGGCAATGCACGTACACCGTTCAGCGTGAAGTACTTGCTGATCGCCATCCTCTTCGTCCTGTTCGATGTGGAGGTGATCTTCCTCTACCCCTGGGCCGTGAACTTCAAGGCGCTCGGCGCCGTCGGCTTCGTGGAAATGGTGGTCTTCGTCGGCTTCGTGATGGCGGGCCTCTACTATGTGTTACGGAAAGGTGTAATGAAGATCGAATGAGCGAGCTGCAAAAGACCGAGCGGCCCAAGCCGACCATCGTGAAGGGTCCGGAAGGCCATTCCGGGGAAGGGTTCTTCGCCACCAGCGTGGACCAGGCCATCGGTCTGGCCCGTGCCAACAGCCTGTGGCCCCTGCCCTTCGCCACCAGTTGCTGCGGCATCGAGTTCATGAGCACCATGAGCTCGCATTACGACCTGAGCCGTTTCGGCATGGAGCGCCTCAGTTTCAGCCCGCGCCAGAGCGACCTGCTGATGGTGATGGGCACCATCGCCAAGAAGATGGCCCCCATCCTGCGCGATGTGTACATGCAGATGGCCGAGCCCAAATGGGTGTTGAGCATGGGGGCCTGTGCCTGCACCGGCGGCATCTTCGACAGCTACAGCGTGCTCCAGGGCATCGACCGGGTGATCCCTGTGGATGTCTACATCCCCGGCTGCCCACCGCGTCCGGAGCAGGTGATCGACGGCATCCTGAAGATCCAGGAGCTCTCCAAGAACGAGAGCCTGCGCCGCCGGTATAGCAAAGAGTACCAGGACCTGTTGACCAAATACGCGATCGACTAAATGCTTTTCACCGCAGAGACGCAAAGAGCGCAGAGTTTCGCGGAGTTCGACGTAGCTGTACCCAGCTCGCACTCCGCGTTTTCCCAAGCCGCTTGCGGCTCTCTGCGTTGCATTCACTCCGCGTTCTCTGCGCCTCTGCGATTAAATTCCCAAGCAGCCTAGTCATGCCAGGATTCGCGGTTAAAGCCGAGCGTGATCAACAGGTGAAGGACCGTGTGTCCGTCGCCTTCGGTGAGAAGATCACGGCCATTGAGCAGGAGCGCGACCTCGTTTGCATCAGCGTGAAGAAGGAAGCATTGCACGAGCTGTTGAAGAGCCTTCGCGACGAGCACGGCTTCCACTTCCTCACCACCTGCTGCGGCATGCACTTCCCCGGTGAAGCACAGGAATTCGGCCTCGTGTACCACCTGCACAACATGCGGGCGGGGCACCGCATCCGGGTGAAGTGCCGCACCACCGCCAACGACCTGGAGTTCCGGACCGCGACCGACCTGTGGCCCACGGCCAACTGGATGGAGCGCGAGACCTGGGATTTCTTCGGCATCAAGTTCAAGGGCCACCCGGACCTGCGCCGCATCCTGAACATGGAGGACTTCCCCGCGTTCCCGCTGCGCAAGGACTATCCCCTGGAAGACCCCACCCGTAAGGACAAGGACGATCGATTCTTTGGACGATGAGCCAGCAGACCCCCATCGATTTCTGGTCGAAGGACCTTGTGGAAGGCCGGGACCTACGCGAGCTCAACACGCTCAACCTGGGCCCTACGCACCCCGCCACGCACGGCATCTTCCAGAACGTGCTCACGATGGATGGCGAGATCATCCTGGATGCCAAGCAGACCATCGGCTACATCCACCGGGCGTTCGAGAAGATCGCCGAGCGCCGCCCGTTCTACCAGATCACCACGCTGACCGATCGGATGAACTATTGCAGTGCCCCCATCAACAACATGGGCTGGCACACCACGGTGGAGAAGCTGCTGAACATCGAGCTTCCCCAGCGGGTGCAGTACATGCGGGTGATCATCATGGAGCTGTCCCGCATCTCCGACCACATCATCTGCAACACCATCATCGGGCAGGACGTTGGGGCCACCACCCCCTTCCTTTACGTGTACCAGTGGCGCGAGCGGATCTACGAGGTGTACGAGGAGATCTGTGGCGGGCGCCTCACGACCAACATGGGCCGGATCGGTGGATGGGAGCGCAACTGGAGCGATCTCGCGTGGGCGAGGATCAAGGCCATCGTGAAGGACCTGCCGGCCGCGCTCAAGGAATTCGACGACCTGCTCCTGCGCAACCGGATCTTCATGGACCGCACCATCGGTTGTGGGCCCATCGGGGCCGAGCGTGCCCTGGAGTACGGCTTCACTGGCCCCAACCTGCGGGCCGCCGGGGTGGACTACGATGTGCGTGTGGCGGACCCGTACTGTGGCTACGAGGAGTTCGACTTCGTGATCCCCATCGGGACCAACGGCGACACCTACGACCGCTTCACAGTGCGGCAGGAGGAGATGCGACAGAGCCTGTCCATCATCCGGCAGGCCATGGAGAAGGTTGAGAAACTGAGCGACAAGACCACCTTCCGGGGCGATGTGCCCGAATGGGTGCTGCCTCCGAAGGAGGGGGTGTACAACAACATGGAGGAACTGATCTGGCACTTCAAGGTAGTGATGGGCGAGATTGATGTGCCGGTGGGCGAAGTGTACCACTGCGTGGAGGGTGGCAACGGCGAATTGGGCTTCTACTTGGTGAGCGATGGTGGACGTGCACCCTTCCGCCTGCACCTACGCCGACCCTGTTTCATCTACTACCAGGCATTCCCCGAGATGATCAAGGGCGGCATGTTGAGCGACGCCATCATCACCATGAGCAGTATGAACGTGATCGCAGGCGAGTTGGACGCGTAGGGCCGTATCTTGCTGATGTAAACAGCCAACCCATGAAAGGTGTAAGCATCCTATATGACGAGGTGAATGACCGTCGGTTGCTCCAAGTGGACCTGAGCGAAGTGGTCAAGGACGAGGAAGGGCTGGAAGACCTCTTCGACATCATCATCGCGGAAAGTCGCAAGGACGATGAGAAGATCAGCTTGGAGGAGTTGACGGCATTGCTCAAGAAGGAGGGGAAGCTTTGATGTATCGGGTCGTCATCAGCAAACGCGCGGCAAAGGACATGCTCTCTCTTCCCATACCCATGGTGCAAAAGATGCACCAAGCGATACGCTCCCTTGCCAACGACCCCAGACCTGCGGGATGCAAAAAGTTGGTCGATTCCAAAGAGCCTCTTTGGCGCATCAGGGTCGGTGACTACCGGATCGCCTACACGATCGAAGACACCGTCCGTGTTGTGGATGTTCGGAAGGTCGGTCATCGAAAAGACATCTATCTCTGAACCAACCCAGCCAAGCTCATTCCCTTTTCTTTGCACGACGCATGTCAGCCCGCACCAGACCCATCACCACCACGGAAGGCACCAAGCCCTTCTCCTTCAGCGAGGCTGGCCTGGCCGAATGCAAGGCGCTGATGGCACGCTATCCGGAGGGTCGAAGCAAGAGCGCGCTGATCCCGATCCTGCACGTGGCACAGGCCGAGAACGACGGCTGGCTCAGCGTGAACGCCATGGATGCCGTGGCGCACCTGATGGGCTTGCGCCACATCGAGGTGTACGAGGTGGCCAGCTTCTACAGCATGTTCAACCTGCACCCGGTGGGCACCTACGTGCTCGACGTGTGCCGCACCACACCGTGCATGCTCAGGGGAAGCGACGAGATCATCGCCCACTTGGAGAAGAAACTGGGCATACACCCGGGCGAGACCACCAAGGATGGCATGTTCACCCTGAAGGCCGTGGAATGCCTCGGCAGCTGCGGAACCGGACCCATGCTGCAATGCGGCGCAGGGTACCACGAAGACCTCACCATCGAGAAGGTGGATAGCCTGATCGAGCAGCTCCGCGCCAGGAATTCGCGCACTAACTACACTGACCGATGAGAGTGCAGTTCGTAGTTGTCTGTTGTCTGTCTGTCGACCTGGCTGCCGCGAGCAGCATGCATTCCTCTGCGTTCTCTCCTGCCGCTTGCGGCTCTCTGCGTCGCGTTCCCTCTGCGTCTCTGCGCCTCTGCGGTGAAATGAGCTCGCATTCCGCTTCGCATCCCCGCGGTTCAAACACACTCCGTTCCTGATGGGCCGCAAACTCCTCTTCGAGCACATCGACAAACCCGGCATCCGTGGGCTGGAAGGCTACCGCGCGAACGGTGGATACCGCAGCGTGGAGAAGGCACTCAAGACCATGAGTCCCGAAGCCGTACTGGAGGAAGTGAAGAAGAGCGGCCTGCGCGGTCGCGGCGGTGCGGG
>JADLAI010000081.1 GCA_020848295.1 Flavobacteriales bacterium | reverse complement strand
GAATTGGACCTGCTCATCATCCGCACCGACCTCAATGGCGATGTGGAGTGCGGCGAGGTGACCCCACGGAACGCCATCACCACCATCCTCCCGGAACTCACCTTCCCATCGCCCACCCAGCAGACGCCATACAGCGCTGGTCTCGGATCGGAGACCACCGCCATCCTCGATGGTCTGATCAGCGATCAATGTGTCCTGGGTATCGATCTCGGAAACGACACCACGCTTTGTAATGGGCTCACCCTTGATCCGGGACTCGTGCAAGGCGCCACCTACGAATGGCAGGACGGAAGCACCGGCCAGACCCTGGAGGCGACCGCAAGCGGTACCTACTGGGTGCGCGTCTCGCTGGATTGTTGCATCGCATCGGATACCATCGAGGTGCAGATCGATGCGCTCACCGCCTTCAGCCTCGGCAACGACACCACCGTTTGCGGCACCGGGATCACCTTGTCCGCACCGCCCGGCTCTTGGACCACGCAATGGTCCGATGGATCCACCGGCCCGGAACTGCTCGTGACCACCTCCGGAACGTATTGGCTAAGTCTCTCCGGCGGCGATTGTACGGCGGCGGACACGATCGCCATCACGGTGCAGCCCATGCCCACGGTCACGATCGACGGGGACCCCCGGAGTTGCGATGGCACACCGGTCACGCTCACGGCCGTGGTGAGCGATGCCGACACCTACGTATGGAGTGACGGGAGTTCCGGGTCGGTGAACCAGGTGGCCGCAACCGGTACGGTATGGTTGCAGGCCATGAACCAGTGCGCCACGGTGGCCGATACGGTGCAGGTCACCGTGGCGGGTCCCATTACACTGGACCTTGGGGCCGATACCCTGCTCTGCGAAGGGAGCAGCTTGTGGCTCACGACCAACGCGCCCGGCTGGACGGGTCAGTGGTCCGATGGATCGAGCGATGCGGCTTTGCAGGTTGCTACGGCCGGTACCTATTGGGTGGAATTGAGCAACGGCGGCTGTGTGGCGCAGGACACCATCGTGGTCGCTGTGCTGGCCGTGCCACAGGTCACACTCCCGCCCGATACCACCGTTTGTGGCGGAGCCACGCTCCAGCTTGCACCGGTCCTCACCGGTCCAGGAACACTGCTCTGGTCCGATGGCGCTGCGCAGGAAATACGCACCGTGACCGTCAGCGGGTCTTATGAGGTGTTCGCATCCAACGCCTGCGGGAGCACGAGCGATGCGATCAACGTGATCATGGTCCCCGCACTCGATCCCGGCTTGGGCCCGGATACCCTCCTGTGTGCGGGCGATACCCTCCGGCTTGATCTTTCCGGAACAGGCTATGCATTCGTTTGGCAGGACAGTGCGACCGGTCCCGTGTACACCATCACCGAGGAGGGGGGCTATTGGGTGGAAGGCACCCTGAGCGGTTGTGTGGAGCGCGATACCATCGATGTGGCCTACACCGATCTGGCGTTGCTCGATCTTGGGCCGGATACGTTGCTCTGCACGGTGGATAGTCTGGTGTTGGACCTGGGGGAGGTGGGCGTGGGTGCGGTGTGGCAGAACAACACCCAAGGACGCTATCACACGGCCATGCACACGGGGTTGTATGTGGCCCGGATCAGCAACTATTGTGGTACGGCGGTGGACAGCATCCGTGTTTCGTTCGGGATCCCACCTCTGCCACTTGATACGGTGGACCTATGCCCTGGTCGCAAGGTGGTGCTCGATCCCGGTGGCGAGATGGCCTGGACGCATTGGAGTACGCAGGACACCACCTCGACCATCCAGGTCGGGGAGGGGGAGTTCGCTTATGTGGCCGAGGATATCCACGGTTGCTTGCATGCGGATAGCAGCGTGGTACGCATCCGTTCGGACAAGGATGGGATCGTGTACATCCCGAACAGCTTCACCCCTGATCAGGACGGGAGGAATGATGTTTTCCGGGTGGTGGGTGCGGAGCGGGGCGACTTCGCCATGGCGCTCTTTGATCGTTGGGGGCGCGAATTATACAGGTCCGCCGATCCGAACAAGGGGTGGGACGGGACCACCGGCGGGGTGGTCACGCCGACCGGCGTATACGTTTACACGGTGACCTACCGCGACCGCTGCGACGGCAACAACACCGATGTCTCCACCATCGGTCACGTCACGCTTGTGCGTTGATGGATGTTCACTCCCGCACCCAGGTCTGCGTCCTGAAGAAGAACGCGATATAGCCTCGCACCTGGAGTTGTCCGTCCTCCACCCACAGCTTGCAGTCGTACACCTTGCCATTGTCCGGGTCCAGGATGGTGCCGTCCTCCCACTCGTCCCCGTCCTTCACCATGTCGCGGATGATCTCCATGCCCAACACCTTTCTGCCCTTGCGGTCATCGGTGCAGGCCTCGCAGGTCTTGTCCACCTTGGCCGTGTCGAGGATCTCCACGATGCGCCCATGCGCCTTGCCGTTCGTGATCCCGATCTCCACCACCGAACGGCGTTTGCCGGTATTGTCATCGATGGTCACCCAACGGCCCGTGATGTCCTGTGCCATCGCGAGCATGGGAGCCACCGCGAGGAGGAGGAAGAGTGGGCGCATGGGATCAAAAGCTGCGGCCGATCGCCAGCACATAGCGGAAGGCGAGGTTGTCCGGGTTGGAGGAAGGCGTGGCGTTAAGGAAGAGCGGCGCATCGAAGCGGATGGTGAGCGGCTTGATGTCCACCAGCGGGCCGAAACGTTTGATGGTGAACGCGGCACCCAGCCCCGCATCGGCGCGCGGCTGCGCAAGCCGTAACTCCAGTCCATCCGTCTTCTCACGCCGGTAGCCCATCACGCCCACGTCGCCGAAGAGATAAACGTCCAGGTGCAGGTACTTCGCCAGTTTGCCGGGCCGCATCGGGACCAGGCCGTCCAGGTCCACTTCGGCGGAAGCGCTGATGCCGGTATTCCCCCGGTAGGTGGTGATCAGCTGGCCATCGGCATCGATCTCCGGTGCCAGGTATCCCGCATAGCCGCGTAGGCCCAAGCCGCCACCGTGTTGGAAGTGGTTCACCTGTGCGCCGTAGCCCAGCCAGTCGTAGGGCACGAAACCCACGCTGCGCACATACTTGTTCTCCATCATTTCCTCGGGCGAGGCCCCTGCCAGGTACAGGGCGCTTTCCCGTGGTGTGGTGCCCGTGCCGAACTGTCCGAAGCCGCGGGTGCGCAGTTCCAGCCCGCCGAAGCGGGTACTGTTCACCACGGTGAGCCTGGCTTGTGCATAGCCCGATGCGGAGCCGATGGCACTGTTACGCAAGGTCAGTTCGATGTCGCCCGCTCCGCGGTCATGGTCGTAGTGGTGTCCCATCCCCACCTCGAAGGATCCGTTCAGGCGGTCCAGGTCCCACTGGTCGGGATAGAGCAGGTAGGTGAGGTCCGTGCTGTCGCGCCGCAGCAGGTAGGTCAACTGGGCGAACACTTTGGTATCCTTGTTCGGTAGTGTCCAGGACCAGCCTGCGCCGTACCGTTCCAGGCCGTCGAGCATACGCGCCTGTACATGTATGGTGGATCCCTTGGCGATGCGCTCGGTCCCGTTCTCGTACCGGAAGTTGAAGGAGAACGGGTCGTACCGTGTGTCGCGGTCACCGGGAATGGTGTCGGCGATGGCGGCGAGTACGGCCGGTGGGAGCGATTGCCCCAGGCCCGTGTTCAACCACCCTGTGAAGTGTACCCGGTGTTTGTATCGCAGGTAACCACTGTTCACATGCACACCCACCTTCGCCCCGTCGTAGCCGTTCCACCAGGGATCGGGGCGCACGGCCACCTCGTATGCGTTGCGGTCCGGCGTGTTTCGGATGTGATGGTCCAGTCCCACATCGATCGCGGGTACCAGCCGGTCGTTCACCTTGTACGCATCCGCCAGGCGGTCCGTGGGGTCGATGATCACCTGCTCGATCCCCGAAGGCACATCCACCACGGCCACGTGGTCGCGGTTCAGTTCATCGAACCCGATCCATCGGGGCAGGACCTGCGCATCGGTGCGCTTCACGAACCAGGTGTTCGGGATGTGGAAGTCGTGGATCCGGCCATCGCGTGCGATCACCTGCAGATCGATCGGCATGTGCAGGTCGCCCACGCGGCGCAGGTGGATCCGTTGGTCATTCTCGCGCATCCGGTGTTGCACCTTGCGCACGGCATAGTCGATCCGCCGATCGGTATCGATCCATTGGTCGAAGAACCAGTTGAGGTCCACCTTGGTGAAACCGATGATGCTCTGTCGGAAGTCCTCGGGATAGGGATGGCATAGGTGCCATTGCGCGAAGTAGTGCTGCATGGCGGCCAGGAAGAGGCTGTCGCCAAGCGTGTACTGGAGGTTGTACAGCATGGCAGCGGTCTTGAAGTACACGTGCGCATAACCGCGACCGAGGCCGGCGTGGTGGCTGAACTCATCGCTATGCACGTTGATCGGTGGCAATTGATCGCGCACGGCATCGCGTTGGAAGGAGCGGTATACCTGGTTCTCCCGCGGCCGTTGGGGCAGGGTATGTCGCCTTTCGTAGGCGGTGGCTGGTGTGTCGGTCACCAGGGTGTCGCCATCGATGTGCTCCAGTGCCCAGGCGGTGAGGAACTGGGTGAAGCCCTCGTCCAGGAATGCCCGGTAGGTCTCGTTGTTGCCCACCATGCCGAAGAACCAATTGTGGCCCACTTCGTGCGCGAGCAGGCTCCGGTAGTCGGGATCCTGCCCGCCGTCGAGGGTGAGCATCGGATACTCCATGCCATCGCGTGCGTCGGCCACGATCATCTTGGGGTAGGCATACATGCCGAAGTCGCGGCTGTAACAGGCGATGATACGGGCGGTGTATTCCGCGGCGTTCTGCCAGCCGCTGGCGTGGGGCTCCTGCACAAGGGCCACGCACTTGATCCCGTTCCATTCGGCTTCACCGATGCGGTAGGTGGGGTCCGCGGTCCATGCGAAGTCATGCACGTTCTCCGCGTGGAAGCGCCACACCTTGCGCTTGCCGGGTTCCGGCGCGATCACCGTCGAAGGCGCGCTGTTCCATGCCTTGTCCTTGAAATTGGTGATCGCCAGTTTCGCTTTCAGGTCGGAGGGCATCACCTCGTCGGGGTTCTGTAGCGTGCCGGTCGCGTCCAGTATGTAATGGTGTGGCAGGTCCAGTTCCACATCGAAGGTGCCGAAGTCGCCATAGAACTCATGTCCCAGGTGCTGCTGGGTGTCCCATCCGAAACGCTCATCGTACACAGCAAGGCGGGGGTACCAATGAACGCCGTCATAGTGCTTCCATCCCCACTCCTCGAAGAGTTTCATGCGCCGGTACACGTCCATGGTCCAGTGCGTGGTGAAGCGGATGCGGAAGTTGGTGCGCTCGCCCGGTGCCAGGGCCTCGCGCAGACGCACGCGCAGCACGGTGTTGTCCTGTTCGCGCTCCAGGTCGGTGCCGGCCTGTGTGAGCGAGGTGATGCGCGTACCGGCATAGGCGAGCGCGCCATTCCGGGTACGTGGCAGGTCCCCGTTGCGGGCTTGGAGGTAAGAACCTTCCACGAAGGCCTCCTGCGGCAGGTGGAAGTAGACCTCGCGCAAGGTGTCCGGCGAATTGTTCCAGTAGGTGAGCGACATCTCCGCGTTCACCTGGTCGGTGCTGTCGTTGAGGCGGGCCTTGATCAGGTAGTGGACATCCTGCTGCCAGTAGCCCGGACGCGGTGGTCGGTTGCGCCAGTAGTGCGGGTTGTCCGCATTGCGGTACGTGTTCGGTGGGTGTTCGGGATCGTAGGGTTGGGCTGCGACCCGGCACAGGACGAGCACGGAAAGGAGCAGAACGAGGTACCGCATGTGGCCGTCCAAGTTATCCGTTCCGCTCACTTCCCCACTTCCTTCCTGATCTGTAGGCTGTCCCGGCGGAGCACACGCGCCCGGGTGATGCTGGTGTTCAGTTCATAACCCACCAGCAGGACGATCATGTTGAAATAGAGCCAGAGCTGTACGGCCAGGATGGCGCCGAGCGATCCGTAAAGGGCGTTGTAATCGGTGATGTAGGAGAACATGAAGGCCAGGGCCTGCGAAACGAGAAGGATGAGCACCACGGCGAGCAAGGCACCGGGGGTGAAAAGGCGGAAGCGCCGTGAGGTGGGGTCCCCCGCATTGTAGAGCAATGACACGAACATCACCACCACCAGGATGGATACGGCCCACTTGGCTGCGAAGAGCGCGGCCACCTGGAAGTAGCTCGTGAAGAAGCCGAGGGTATCCAGTTTGTAGATGAGCGAACCGCTGAAGGTGAGCAAGGGGATGGCGATGAGGGTGAGGATGGTGAGGACCACGAGCAGACCCAGGCTCAACAAGCGTTGTTTCAGGGGGCTGTGCCAGGTGGTATGGTTGGCGCTTCCGCTGAAACCGGCAAGTATCGCATCGATGCTGTTGCTCGCCATGTATACACCGATCAGGAAACTGAGGGAGAGCAGGGCGCCATGTTTCCGGATCAGCAGATCGTGCAGGGTGGCCTCGATGAACTGGTACACCGCCACCGGCAGCATGTCGTGGAAGGTGTTGAGCAGCTTGTGCTGGAGGTCGTGGATCGGGATGTAGGGGATCATGGTGAGCAGCACCAGCACAGCCGGGAAGAAGGCCAGGAACACCTTGAAGGCGATGGCCGAGGCCCGGGTGGTGATGTGGCCCACGAACAGGGCGCGGAAGAAGAAGCGACTGATCTCGAAGAGGCTGAACCCCTCGAAGCCCGGCAGGATCACGCGGCGCGACCAGCCGATGAGGCGGCGGTTCCGGCGCGAGTAGAGGAGTTTGCGTTTGAGTCGTTCCATCATCGACCTAAGGCCTTCAAGCTCAGGTCGAGGCTGGGTACCGAATGGGTGATCGCCCCCACCGATACGAAGTCGACGCCGGTCTCGGCGAAGCTACGCACGGTGTGCAGGGTGATACCGCCGGAGGCCTCCGTTTCCACCCGCCGGTCGATCAGGGCCACGGCCTCCCGCAGCCTGGTGGGGTCGAAGTTGTCCAGCATGATGCGTTGTACGCCGCCGGTGGCGAGCACCTGTTCCACCTCCAACAGGTCGCGCGTCTCCACTTCGATGGGCAGGTCGCGCCCGGTACGGGCCAGGTAGCTCCGGGCGGCCTCGATCGCTTTCGGGATGCCACCGGCGAAATCGTGGTGGTTGTCCTTGATCATGATCATGTCGTACAGCCCATGGCGGTGGTTGCGCCCACCACCGATGCGCACGGCCCACTTCTCCACCCCACGCAGCCCCGGAGTGGTCTTGCGGGTATCGAGCACCTGGCACCCGGTTCCGTCCACCGCATCCACGAACCGTCGTGTCATGGTGGCGATCCCGCTCATGCGCTGCATGAAATTGAGGAGAACACGCTCCACGGTGAGGATGCTGCGCGTGGGACCCAGCAAATGGAAAGCGATGTCACCCTTCTTCACCGGGCTTCCATCCTCCCGCAGGATCCGGAACGATAGTGCCGGATCGGAATAGGCCGCCACGGCCTGGGCCAGTTCCACACCGGCCAGAATGCCATCGTCCTTCACGAGCAGGTACGCCGCACCCTGTGCATCGGCAGGAATGGTGCTCAACGAGGTGTGGTCGCCATCGCCGAGGTCCTCGCCGAAGGCGAGCTCGATCAAGGCATCGGTACCGGGTGGCAGCACGATCAGAAGTCGTTCTTGCTGCTCTCGATGCGCAGTTGCTTCACCTGGAAGCCGACCTCGGCCTTCTTCAGGAAGAAGGTGACCCGGAAGTACCCGGTGCGGGTGCGCAGGATGCCGATGTAGTACTTATCGCCCACCTTGCTCACGCCGCTGTGTTCGATCACCAGGTCGATGGGCGGGTTGTCGTTGAAGAACTTGCGGACGATCTGCTCGGCCTGGGCCTTGCTGTACACATCGGCGGTCTCCTTCACCGTAAGGTCGATGTTGGCGATGAAATGGGCGGCCAGCTCCTTGGAGTTGCCCGTGCGCATGGCCTGAACCACCTGGTCCTTCACATCGTCCTGGGCGGCGAGGCCCAAGGCGAGCAGGAAAGAGGTGAGCAGCAGGGTGAACCTGTTCATCGAACGCTTCATTTGTTCCGAAATTTGGCAAATACCGGGCCAAGTGGGCGCCACCGGCCGATCTGAATTACGAACAGTGCTATGGGTATGGAAGTCAGGTTGTTACTGGTGGGACGGAACGAGCGGGGCCTGGTGGCCGACGGGGTGAAGCACTACCTGGACCGGCTGGGCCGTAGCCTTCCGGTGGAGCAGGTCGTACTGCCGGAAGCGGGGCGTGGCGACCCGGCGTACCAACAACGGACGGAGAGTGAGCGGATCCTGGCGGCCATCAGGCCGGGGGAGAAGGTGGTGGTGCTGGATGAGCGTGGGGCACACCTCACCAGTACGCAGTTCGCCGCCCGGTTGGGTGGTTGGCGGGATCAAGGGGTGCGCAAGGTGGTGTTCGTGATCGGAGGTGCTTACGGGATGACCGACGAGGTACGTCAGAAAGCGGATCTGGTGCTTGCCCTTTCGGCCATGACATTTCCGCACCAGTTGGTACGTGTGCTCTTCGCCGAGCAATTGTACCGGGCCATGGCCATCCTACAAGGTGGGCCGTACCATCATTGAGCGACCTGGGGTCTATCTTTGAGCGTTGCGGCCCTGGATGAATGGGCGCGTACGATCGTATCGACGATGTTCCCACTGATCCAAGTACTCTACCACGGGGAACAGACCATCGATTACTGGGAGTACCTGGGAGCCCTGTTGTACATGGCGGTCATGTACGTGGCCTTCGCACGGCAACGGATGCTGAAGGCAGGTTCGGGACCGGAGTACCGGTTCTTTGTTCCGGCCATGTTGGTGAAGATGATCGCCAGCTTCTTCTTCACCCTGATCTACCACTATAAGTACGGAGGCGGCGATTCGGCGGCTTACTTCTTTTCATCGCTGTCCATGCGGAACATGGCCGTGGTGGACCCGCTGGAATACCTGCGCCAGATGGCCGGGGATAACTCGTACGAGGCCTGGGCCAAGTACACGCTCGTTACGGCCAAACCGTACCAGTTCATGTTCTTCGATGATCGCACATTCGCCGTCCTGCGGATCACGAGCCTGGTGACATTCTTCACCTTCAAGAGCGTCCTGCTCACCAATATGCTGATGGCCACGGTCTCCTTCTTCGGGATCTGGGCCTGCTACCGGACCTTCGTCAGCTATTTCCCACAGATCAGCGGGCCATTGGCCACGGGATTCCTCTTCATGCCATCGTCCGTTTTCTGGGGTTCCCCGGTACTGAAGGATACGATCACCTTCAGCGCGGTGTGCTGGTGGGTGCATGCGGTGGATGAGGTGTTCTTCAAGAGACGGCGGATCATGGGACGCTCGGTCATCCTGGTGTTGAGCGCCATGGCCATGATGATGGTCAAGCCGTACATCTTCATGGTCCTGCTCTCGGCCACGCTGCTCTGGCTCTTCTACTTCCGCCTGGTCCGTGTCCGCAACCTGCTCTTCAAATTCGTCCTCTTCCCGATCACCATCGCCATCTTCGTCGGGGTCACCCTTTTCGTCCTGAAACAGCTGGGCGATTCCGCCGGCCAATTCGCCCTCGACGGCGCATTGAAGTCGATCGAGGCCACCCAACAGGATCTTATCAAGACGGAATCCTATGGGTCGAACAGTTTCGACGTGGGCAAGTTCGATGGTACCTGGCTGGGCCTGTTCACCAAGTTCCCCATCGCGGTGAATGCGGCCTTGTTCAGGCCCTACCTCTGGGAGTGCAACAATTTCACCATGGTGATGAGCGGCCTGGAGAACCTATGGGTGTTGGCATTCACCATATTCGCCGTGATGCGGGCTGGCCCACGCTTCATCATGCAATGCATGGCCGGGATCCCCCTGGTCACCATGTCCATGACCTTCGCACTGTTGTTCGGGTTCGCCGTCGGTGTCTCCACACCGAACTTCGGCGCCTTGGTCCGTTTCAAGATCCCGCTGGTACCATTCTTCATCAGTTCCATGTACATCGTCGTTTTCCTCGCACGGATCAAGCGTGCGATGCATAAGGATGGGTTGCGGTTCGACCTCGGCGAATTCTTGATGGGGACGGCGCACATCAAGGGGCTGGAAGGCTATCTGGACCGGAAGCGCGGTTCCACCGTGCGTACGAAGGCCCCCGCGCCACTCACGGCCTGATGGGGGATCACAACGACATCCGACCGCCCCGGCAGGTGCTCGTGCTCACCTACTGGAGCCTGGACGATGCCTTGATCCAGACCTACACCCTGCCGTATGTGAGGCTTATGCAGAAGGCGCTCCCACGGGGGAGTACCATTCACCTGGTCACGTTGGAGAAGGGAGCACTACCCAGGAACGGGTTGTTGGAGCCAGGGCTACGGCTCCATCCGTTCCGGTACGCGCCATTCGGCATCAGGGCGATCCCCATGATCCTGCGCGTATTGTGGTACGGCCATCGGCTGATCCTCCGGGAACGGATCGACACCATCCATGCCTGGTGTACCCCGGCCGGGATGTTGGGCCACATCCTTTCGCTGCTCACCGGTCGTGCGCTGATCATCGATAGCTATGAGCCACATGCCGAGGCCATGGTGGAGAACGGAACGTGGAGCGCACAGGGTGTGGCGTTCAAGGTGCTCTTCCGGTGGGAGCGTTGGCAGAGCCAGCGGGCCAGGGTGCTCATCGCCGCCGCTGCGGGCATGCAGGGCTACGCCGAACGCAAGTATGGGGTGCGGGGCAAACCCTTCCACATCAAGCCGGCTTGCGTGGACCTGGACCGGTTCACCGTGCAATGCCGGAAGGAGCCGGAATTGGTGAAGGAATTGGGCTTGGCCGACAAATTCGTCATGGTCTACGCCGGTAAGTTCGGAGGGATCTACCTGGATCAGGAGGTCTTCGATCTCTTCGCTGTGGCGGCGCGGCACTGGGGGTCGCGTTTTCAGGTGCTCCTGCTCACCGGGCACACCATGGAGGAGTTGCTTCCGCGCATGAGGAAGGCGGGGTTGGATCCGGGGCTGTTCACGATCCGGTTCGTGCCTCATGCGGAAGTGCCGCGGTACATGGGCCTTGCCGATGTGGCCATCACCCCCGTGCGCAGTGTACCGACAAAACGGTATTGCACCCCGATCAAGGATGGGGAGTATTGGGCGTTGGGATTACCGGTGATCATCACCTCCGATATCTCCGACGATTCGCGGATCATCGCGGAAGAAGGCATCGGGGCCGTATTGGACAGGTTGGATGAGGTGGCCTATGAGAAGGCCGTTCAGGCCATCGACCGGCTGCTCGCGACATCGGGCCGCCAGGAGCTCGCTCAACGGATCCGGGCGGTATCGGTCAAGTATCGGAACTTCGCGATCGCGGAACACATATACCGCACGATCTATGGGAATGAATGAACGGAGCATCCTCGTGACCGGTGGGGCCGGGTACATCGGCTCGCACACGATCATCGAGTTGTTGGCGAAGTGGCCGGGCGACATCATCTCCATGGATCATTTCGGGAACTCATCGCCTGCGGTCTTTGACCGGATCAAGGGGATCACGGGCAAGCAGGTGAGGAACCATGCCGTGGACCTGTGTGACCGGGATGCCCTGAGGCGTGCCTTGGATCTGGAGCCGGGTATCGCTGGTGTGATCCACTTCGCGGCGTATAAATCGGTTCCGGAGTCGGTGGCGGATCCACACAAGTACTACCACAACAACATCGCCTCCCTGTTGAACATACTGGCGGAATGCCGGCAGCGCGGCATCGATCATTTCATCTTCTCCTCGTCATGCTCGGTCTATGGCAACATCGCCACGATGCCAGTGAACGAGGATACGGTACTTGGTGCGGCGGAATCACCCTACGCCTACACGAAACAGATCGGGGAGCGCATTGTGGCCGACCACATCCGCACCCAGCCTTCCCTGCGGGCCATCTCCTTGCGATACTTCAATCCGGCAGGCGCGCATACCACGGGGTTGAACGGGGAGGATCCGATAAACCCACCCAGCAGCTTGGTGCCCGTGATCACCCGAACGGCCAGCGGACGGCGACCGGTGATGCACGTACATGGTAGCGATTACGACACCCGTGATGGATCCTGCATCCGAGACTATGTGCATGTGTCCGATATCGCCGATGCCCACATCGCTGCATTGGAGCGCACGTTCGGTGCAACGATGGGCGCACCGCATGAGATCATCAACCTCGGCACCGGGAATGGGGTGAGCGTGTTGGAGGCCATCGCCGCATTCGAGAAGGTGAGCGGGCAAAAGCTCAACTACGAAATGGGCCCACGGCGGGCGGGTGATGTGGAGGCGGTCTGGTCGGATACCGGACGATCCCGGACCTTATTGGGTTGGGAGGCGAAACGCAGCTTGGAGGAGATGATGCGCTCGGCCTGGGCGTGGGAGCGCCATTGCCTGGAGGTCAACCGTTGAGCGGCCGGATGCTTGTGCGACCACTGCGTTCGCGCGACATACGGCGCAGCAGGATCGCCGGATCGGTCAGCACCGCACGAAGCAGATGGGGCAAGCCTTTCAGCGGGGCTTTGCCATCGCGCCACCAACTTCCGCCGATGGCCCATGCCGCGTTGGCCTTGCAGATCCGGGCGAACCTTGGATCGTCCAGAAGCTCCATGTCCGCAGCAGCCTGCATCAAACGGTTATGATCCGCCTCGAACAGGGCCACGTTCCGGCTCATGCTGTTCGCCAGGATGCGGTAGCGTACCAAGGGTTTGGCGATGTACTGGTGGCGGTACGCCTTCGCCAGGGTGAGCACGAAAAGCCGGTCAGCAGCATTCGATAGCTGCGGCAGGAACCGGGTCCCGTCCATGAAGCATCGCCTGGTGAAGACCACGTTGCTGCATGGTGCGGGTACGGGGGTGGTGATCCCCAAGAGCAGGGTGCGGATGATGTCCACGTCCGCACCCTTCATTACCCCGAATGGCACAAGTTCCGGGTCGCAGGCGAGCACATCGCTGAATACCCAGTCGCAACCGTTCTGTACGAGGGCTCCCACCTTCAGGGCCATGGCCTCCGGCTCCAGGCCATCGTCCGCATCCAGCAGCGCGATGTAAGCACCGGAGGAGGCTTCCATACCCTTGTTCCGTGCAATGGAAACACCGCCGTTCGGCTGCGATAGGAGTAGGATGCGGGGATCCCGTATGGACTCGACCACCGCAGCGGTCCGGTCCTTGGATCCATCGTTCACCACGACCACTTCGATATTCGGGTAGGTCTGTTCCAGCGCACTGCGGATCGTCCGTTCGATGTATGCTTCCGCGTTGTAAGCCGGAATGACGATCGATACCAGCGGTGTGCTCATATCGTGGCCATGGCTTCGTGGTACACGCCTTGGGTCCCGTTCCACATCACGTCGAAGGGGAACAGGCGCATCGCTGTATCCCGGCCAGCCGCTCCCATGGCCTTATGGTCCATCGCCAACAAGCGCGATACCCCATTGGCCAGCGCTTCACCCGAGGCTTCGGGCACCAGGATGCCGTTAACCCCGTCGGTCAGTGCATCCAAGGCGGCACCGGTCGGAGTGCTCACCACCGGCACCCCGTTCATCATGGCCTCGGCATAGATCAGCCCGAAGGGTTCCATGACGGCACCGTGGATGAAGGCATCGAGGATCCCGTAGAACGAGGGCATATCGGCTGGTTCGATCCGGTCAATGAAATGGATGTGCTTGTCCGCGCCGAGCTGCTTCGCGAGTTCCTCCATGGCGGGCCGCAGCACACCGGATCCGCAGAGCAGGAACCGTGCGTACGGCGATCGCTGGATGATCCGCGCAGCGGCCTCGATCACGTGCCGGTGGCCTTTCCATGCCACGTACCGCGCTACCGAACCGATGACGAAATGCTCCTTGGTGATGCCGAAGCGTTCGCGGAAGCGGGCCATCACGACCTCGTTCCGTGCGGTGAACCGCTCCGGTGGGATGCCGTTGTGGACCAGCGTCACCTTCTTCGGATCCGTCCTTTCCTTCTCCACGATGAAGCGTCGGTTCTCTTCGGAGATGGCGATGATCCGGGTGGCCATGCGGTTGTTCCATCGGTCCAGGGCCACCCACCGGGGTGCGTGCATCCAATGGAAGCCGGTGTCCTGCCGGGTCAGCACGCGCCTCCTGATCCCCGCCAGTCGAGCAGCGATCAAGCCGGGCAGGCTGTCGTCGAACAGGTTGCAGTGTACGATGTCCGGTCGGATGCGCATCATGTGCCACCAGAGCAATGGCAGCGCGCGGATCAGGCCACGTTTCCTTTTGCGGTCATCGTACCGTATCCAGATCACGTCGAAGCCCTTGGCTTTCATCTCCTCGATCATCACCGGCCGCTGGGCGTGCATGATCAGGAAGGTGTACTTGGGCGATCCTTCACGCACGGCACGGTCGGTGAACCAAGTGAGATAGGGGACCGTTCCGTTGTTGGCGAAGGTGTGCAGAACGTGCATCGCTTGCGGGTACGGGGTCATCAAGCCACGACGGGTCCTCCGGAGCCGTGTTCCTTGAACCGTTTGGACGAACGAAGGAATGGTTTTTCGACCACCCGGTGGAAGAGGAATGCGACCATCAGTGCGAGAGCCAGGTAGCCGATGAAGAGCACGGCCTTGCCCCCGGTGGTGGTATGGAGGTCGGTGACCCGCTTGATGATCGTTTCCGAGAAATAGGCCACTGGTACATGGGTGATGTACAGGCTGTACGAGATGTCGCCCAGGAAGTCGGTGAACCGGCTCCGGGCGTCGGTCCCGGAGGCGATGATGAGCGCGGCGACGACCGAGACCCCGATAGGAAGGGATCCGCCGCGTGTGACGCCGACCAGGCAAGCACCTGCGGCCAGGGCGAGTATCAACCTGCGATCAGTGTGGGTCTCCCGCCAGAGGAAGACAAGGATACCGAGCACGAAATACACGGCATAGTGGAAGAACGATGGTCCTGATACGAAGGAGACAAGGATCAACCCGGCCATGGTGGCGGCAACGCGCCATGGAGGGCTACCGTTGGCGATGAACGGGAAGATCAAGGCCAGGACGAGATAGTACTCGAATTCCGCGGTCAGGCTCCAGTACACGAAGTTGTACCAGCCGGTTCCGAAATACTCGGCCGTGAAAGTGAGGTTGGCGAAGATGGCTGTGAGGCCGAAGCCGGGGAAGGGGTCGCCATCCACCGGGCG
>JADLAI010000080.1 GCA_020848295.1 Flavobacteriales bacterium | reverse complement strand
GGCGGCGCGCCACGCGGCCCATCACGGCGTACTCGGGGTCCATGCCGTTGCTGAAGAAGAAGCTCAGGTTGGGCGCGAAGGCGTTGATGTCCATGCCCCGGCTGAGGTAGTACTCCACATAGGTGAAGCCGTTGGCCAGCGTGAACGCGAGCTGCGAGATGGGGTTGGCGCCGGCTTCCGCGATGTGGTAGCCGCTGATGCTGACACTGTAGAAGTTGCGGACCTTCTTGTCGATGAAGTATTGCTGCACGTCGCCCATGAGCCGCAGCGCGAACTCGGTGCTGAAGATCGTTGTTCTGCGTCTGGTGGTTCTTTGGGCGTGCCCCTCGCTCACGCACGTGTCCCCGCACGGGTCGCGTGCTGCGCTTTAGCCGGACTTGTCAGGGCCAGCGGCTGCGGCACTGCGGGGTCACTCCTCCGTCGTGCCTCCTCGTTGCTCGCATCCGCAAGGCCCTGCCCGCGCCGGGCTGCCGCTTCGCCTGCTCACGCGAAGCACCCCAACAATAGCGCCTCGGCAGAAAGTTATCAACCGGGCTTGGAATTGCTTCTCGATCGAAGTACCTTTATTGTGGTGTTGGTGAGACGCCGTTCGCGTTTCCTGTAGCGTATTGCAAGCCTCGTTCTTGGCGGTGTTCCGATTTCACCCGCTTGAACTTCAATACTCATACACATGGCTGACCCCGAAATTCCTGTCGATGTTCCTTGGCATCTGCTATGCACGAGCCAGGATATGATGGACCCGAACTTCTGCAACAGGAAGTTCCCCTTTGCGTGGCGATCGTCGCTCGCTATATCGGCGTACGAGGTTCCAGAAACGGAACTTCCGACACCGTTCTGCAATGGTCGGCTGACCTACATCAAAGTAACCCTCTCGGTCACGGGCTATCAACCTACCGACCAGGAGATAGAAGATGCTTATGTCCAATTCGGAAATACGCCCGTTGAAGCCGGACTGGATGAAATTTTTGCTGAGTATTTCGGTTGTTATGGCGCTCTCCTGAACGTCGCCCTTTTCCCAAATTCTGCAAGCGATTGGGAAACCAAGGACTTCCCGCGCATCATTGCCATGGAGCCAAAGCTCAGAGAGCTGATCCAGAGTGCTACTGAAACGGGTGAGATCCTAACTGCGACTAAGGGCAGCCTGTCTACCACAAAGTCGAATTCGACCACGCACACCTCGAAAACAGGCATTACCGCCGGAGTTGAGGGTCCACTTGGCCCTGTGGCGAATGCTGTTAAGGGTACGCTTGGGTTTTCACATGAATGGGGAAAGACTCAGGAGGATACATCAACGACGACAGCTGACTCTTCGACAGAGAGATCTGAAACGGAAGGTCTTACGACGCAACTTGAGCAGTTGTACAATTTCTTGGCGGCTTACCATCAGGGAACCAATCGTGGCTTGTTCCTCATGCTTCCGCGGCCGCACATTCTACAGCCCACCGACAGAAGAACATTCGTACAAGGTGTTCGGTCGATCGAAGGTGTCCAGGAGTTTTTCCTTGCTGTGGTCAGGCCGTTGGCAATGGAAGGGATCTGTGTGGAAGCAGGCTTGGATACGGGTCATTTCCCGGAGGATGCTCAAATACTGCCCCCGGCACCGAACTACGAGGTGAAAACAGAGACGTTCCGAGTGGCCAAGCACGCGGATAACGGTGGGTTCGGCCATGGCTCAGGGCAGACAACCCAACTCGACACGTATCATACCGTACAGTCAGGTTGGGTGGTTGATCAAAGAGCGGTACCACACCCTCCATTCCCGAAAGGAGACTCAGGTCACGTCGGCGTGTCGGATCACATCGTTTCGCAGAACTCACAGGGTGCCCCTCACAACTACGACTATCAGGCGGTCAGTCCGACTACGGTCCATGTGAGCGGGTATATCCAAGGCGCGGGGTGGTATGGTCCAGGCGCGATCTTCGAGCATGAGTACACGGTCTATTGTCGGTCCGTGGATGAGATCGAATCAGACTTCCAGAACCTTCACAGGATCTCGGACCTATTGATCACGTCGCGGGGCTTATGCTGCTGCTTCTACAAAGGAACCGGCGATTGTTTGACACTCGGACCGGTCCCACCTAAACCGCCGACACCTGTACCGAGTACGACTTATTCCAAGATCGTCGAGCAACGGCAGTTGAGAATACCAGCCAGTCTTCTGTCGGACCCCATTGCTGACAAGAGCTTGGAACCCGCAACGAAAGGCCTTTTGCGTCAACTGAAGGCCATCATGTCCACGAGCCGTGAAGGGCGTTTCTCACACACAGAGGATGGCATCACCTATCTGCAATCGGACTACTTCGTGCGGAAGATACTCCCTCTGTTCCCAGCAGAGGTGCGGAAAACGCTGTTGAGCACGGTGGCGGGCATTTCCTCCAAAGTCGTCGAGGCATTCGGTGACGATGGCACCGTAGAGGATGCGCTGTTGGTGGTGCTGGCGGAGTTCAGGACGCGTACCGGCTTGGATCTGCCAACATCGCTCAGTCAGCGCCAGTTACTCGTGAACCTTGTAAAACGCTGAAGCCATGGCCATTCAAGCAAAGGATATTATGGGCAATTGGAAGGTGCGAGCCCTTTTCGTTTCCGATGTGTCCATTCCCATTGGAACGCCCTGCGACTATGCATTCGATTTTGGTGGTTCCCTTGCCTACAACATCCGGGACAATGGCATAAGGGTCGACCTTCAAGAATCCGGGAAATGGAGCTTCGATGAAGGCAATGCCCAATTGGTCTTGCAATTCAAAGGAGCGGATGGGCAGGATCTTCCGGATGGCAAGTACACATGCCAGGTTACTGGTGCCGATAGCAAGATGCTGAAGTTCACCTATGCGGATATCAACGGTCTCATTTCGCGGGTTGAACTCGACAAAGTGCCTTCATAAGGGTGTGCGCTATGCGGGGTTGGCATGTGGTGGTCGGCTTGGTCATGATCCTGAGTTCATGCAGAACAAGTGTGGGCGTGATCGGCTTCATTCCCACCGAGCCTGTCTCCATACCTCCAACAGGCATTGAGGTCGGCGCGCTAAGGTTGGACGTGACCGGCGTTAGGGACACGATGAACCTGTCTGCAACTGGGCATCCTTCCTACTCTGTTCATGATGTAAGACATACGGCTGAATATGCGCTTTCCCGTGCTTTCGGGTCAACCACTCATATCGTGAATTTAGAAGCAAGTGAAGCGCCTGCGCATGAGCTTCGTGTCATTGTGCTCTCGTCGAACTATTACCCCATGGGTTACTACGCGAATACCGAGTACAAGGATAATCCTCTGTCGTTCGGTCCGCGCACGACTCACTCAACCACAGAGTACCGTCCATATTCGATCGATACGCAATACAAGGCTTTGCTCTATTCATCCGATAGTCTGGTTGCGGTATTCGAGGGCGTGGTGAACTCGCCTGGCTTGTGGGATATGCCCATGAATCTCAAGAAAGCCATGGAGCGCGTAGCAGAGCATTTGAACACCGAGGTGGTGCAGTTCTTCTTGAAGCAGAAAGGCGGGTGACGGTATGTGCCATGCGGATGTCCTTCGGCCATATCGCCGCAGCTTTGGCCTTGTGCGCACTCTCAATGGGCTGTACGGCACAGTACATTCTGAACGGTGATTTTGAGATCAACAATGCGACACAGGGTACGGACGAAATGAACATGGATAATGCCGCCTTCAACGCCATGGTACCTGATTGCTTCAGCTTCGCACCACCATTCCCCTATGCCAACCTGGACCTGATTACAACGCCGACGTGGGGCGGTCCCGCATGGAGCGGTGATTGGTTCATTGGTTTGGATTACACAGACCGCCTTTCCATGCAACTGTCGGGGCCATTGCTAGTAGGACAGAGCTATCAGCTCTCATTCTATGATCGGGGATATCCCGGAGCCTGTGTTGGCCCCATCACTATCGGCCTTGCAATGGGACCATCGACAAGTGGGACCTTGATCTACAATGCACCCAACTCACCAGTGATCGGTGCTTGGAAACTGCGCGTATTCTCGTTCGTTGCCCCGATTGCTGCGAACTACATCACTATGCGCATGTTCAGCAACGATGGCTGCTGGGAACACATCGATGATTTCTGCCTCTCGATCGATCAGTCTTGTGCCATCCCGGCGGTGATCGAAATGCCAAATGTGTTCACGCCCAATGCGGATGGCCTCAACGACCGTTTCGTCCCCATTGGCCTTTCCGAAGTGCTCAAAGGTTCCATGGAGATCTACAATCGTTGGGGCGAACTCATCTTCACCACAGATGACCTGAATAGCGGATGGGATGGCACCGCCAAGGAACATAAGTGCACGGATGGTGTCTACTTCTACCGGATCGCCTATACCACAGCCTTCGGAATGAATGGCAGCACACAAGGTTCGACCACGCTCTTGTCGAACGGTTGGTAATGGTGGCTGAACGCACCGCGCGACGTTCTAACATCGCCTACATGTTCCTGCGATATTGCCCGCCCACCTCAAACATCGCCGCGGTCAACTGCCCTAACGAGCAGTACTTCGTCGCCTCCATCAGCACCTCGAACATGTTCTCGTTCTTGATCGCGGCCTGCTGAAGGTTCTTGATCGCTTTAGCCGCTTCATCCGCGTAAGCCGTTCGCAAGTTCTCAACGGTCGCTATCTGGGCCTCCTTCTCTTCTTCCGTTGCCCTGATCACTTCCTTCGGCAGGATCGTCGGTGAGCCTTTGCTCGACAGGAAGGTGTTCACCCCGATGATGGGATACTCGCCCGTGTGCTTCAAGGTCTCGTAGTACAGGCTCTGTTCCTGGATCCGGCTGCGTTGGTACATCGTTTCCATCGCGCCCAGGACACCACCGCGCTCCGTGATCCGATCAAACTCCGTCAACACCGCTTCCTCCACGAGGTCCGTCAACTCTTCAATGATGAACGAACCCTGCAAGGGGTTCTCGTTCTTGGCCAGGCCGAGCTCCTTGTTGATGATCAACTGGATCGCCATCGCCCTGCGCACGCTCTCTTCCGTCGGCGTGGTGATCGCCTCATCGTAGGCGTTGGTGTGCAGGCTGTTGCAGTTGTCGTAGATGGCGTAGAGCGCCTGCAACGTGGTGCGGATGTCGTTGAAGTCGATCTCCTGCGCGTGCAGCGAACGGCCGGACGTCTGGATGTGGTACTTGAGCATCTGGCTGCGCTCGTCGGCACCGTAGCGGTGCTTGAGCGCCTTGGCCCAGAGGCGGCGCGCCACGCGGCCCATCACGGCGTACTCGGGGTCCATG
>JADLAI010000079.1 GCA_020848295.1 Flavobacteriales bacterium | reverse complement strand
TTGGTGCTGAGCGGCGGTGGTGCAACGGGACTCACCCACATCGGGGTGATGAAAGCGTTGGAGGAGAACGGCATCCCGATCGACTACATCACGGGGAGCAGCATGGGGGCGTTGGTAGGTGGTTTGTACGCGGCCGGGTATTCACCCGCCCAGATCGACTCGCTGTTCCACACCGAGCTCTTCCAGACCATGGCGGCGGGAGGGATCGAACCGCAGTACCAGTACTTCTTCAAACAGGACGCACCGGATGCCTCGCTCATCAGCCTACGGCTGGACCTGGACACCCTTCTACAATACTCCCTCCCGACCAATCTGCGCGAACCGGCCCTGATCGACTTCGAACAGATGGTCAGCATGGGGCCTGTATCCGCCGCCGCCGGTTACGATCTGGACAGCCTCTTCGTCCCGTTCCGTTGTGTAGCCTCGGACATCACCGACCAGAAGGCGGTGACCTTCCGTACCGGGGATCTGGCCCAAGCGATCCGTGCCAGTATGAGCTACCCGTTCTACTTCAAACCGATCCGGGTGGATGGGCACCTGATGATGGATGGTGGCTTATACAATAACTTCCCGAGCGATGTGATGTACGACGATTTCATGCCCGACCTCATCATCGGAAGCAACGTGGCGGACAACAGTCCACCCCCGAACGAGGACGACCTGATCGGGCAACTGCGGGCGATGATGCAGGAACGCACCGCGTATGAGATCCAGTGCGCGAATGGGATCATCGTGGAGCCGCGCACCACCCTTTCACTCTTCGATTTCACCGACCCGGGTGCGGCCATCGCCGCCGGCCACGCTGCGGCCATGGCCCGTATGCCCGAGATCCTGGCACAGGTGCACCGGCGTGTCGCACCAGGGGATCTGGCCACCAAGCGCCTGGCCTTTCGAAGCCGTATGCCCCCGATGGTCTTCGGCCAGGTACGCATCCATGGCCTGGACCGGCCCCAGACCCGCTTCGTGGAACGCAGTATCGACCGCCGGCATGGCCCGCTGACCCCATTCACCTTGAAGCCGAGCTATTTCCGGCTTGTGGCCGACAACAACATCGCCAACCTGTACCCGAAGGCCACCTATCACACCGAGCGCCAACAATTCGACCTGGACCTGTACGTGCGCCGGGAGAAGAATCTCCAAGTGCGTTTCGGCGGCATGTTCTCCTCCCGTCCTGTCAACACCGGGATGGTGGCGCTCCGATACCATCTGTTCGGTCGCAGCTCCGCCCACTTGGAGGCCTCTTCGTACTTCGGCAAATTCTATTCGGCCGGGCAGGTTTCATTCCGGGCCTACCTGAGCACCCGGGCACCGATCTACCTCGAACCCACCTTCAACCTGCATCGCTGGGACCACTTCCGGAGTTTCAGCACCTTCTTCGATGAAGTGAAACCCTCCTACATCGTGGTCCGCGAAGCCTATGGCGGATTGAATGCCGGCATGGGGCTGGGCAACAAAGGATTGCTCCGGTACGACCTGCGGGTAGGCGAAACCTTGGACCGTTATTACCAGGGCATGGATTTCACGGCCTTCGACACCACGGACGCTACCTATTTCCACCACCTGACCACCGGACTCCTGGTCGAGCGTAATTCGATGAACCGGAAACAACATCCGAACACCGGGGAACTGCTGATGGCCTCCATCCGGTATGTGGTAGGCGAAGAACGCACCGAACCCGGATCGACCTCAGAGGGCGACCTCATCCATCATGATCGGCATGACTGGGCGATGGCGAAGATCACCCTGGACAAATATTTCTTCTCGCGAGGGATCTTCAAATTCGGGTTCCTGGCCGAGGGGGTGTACAGCACCATGCCCTCCTTCCAGAACTATACCGCCAGTGTGATCCGCGCCCCGGCCTTCCAACCAACCCCCGAAAGCAGGACCTACTTCAACGAGCGTTTCAGGGCACCGAAATACCTGGCCGGTGGGGTGCGCACGATCGTCGCCGTGGCCCGCAATAAATTCGACCTGCGGCTCGAAGGTCACGTGTTCCAGCCGTACGAACCCTTCGTGCGTGACGAGACCAACCAGACCAGGCTGGGAGCCGCCTTCAAGGAGCGGTACTACATCGGGTCGGGCTCGCTCATCTACCAGAGTCCGTTGGGGCCTGTGTGGTTCAACCTCAGTTATCTGGACGGCCTCCGCGAGCCCTGGGCCTGGAGCCTGAACTTCGGCTACATCCTGTTCAACCAGAAGGCCCTGGAATGAAGGAATACACCCAACGCCAAGCCGTAAAGGCCGCCAGGATCGCGCCAAGGTTGAATGAATTGGATCGTTCGGAGTGTCGTACTGTGTGTCAAGGTGGAAGTCCGGATCAGCCCCAATGATCACACAGGATCTCCTGGACACCTACGAGGCCGTGAAGGGCGACTACGATAAGCTCCCCTGGGGCAAGCGACCCGATGAGGAGTTATGGGGACTGGTGGATGGTCTATTGCTGGACCTTCACTTGATCACGCATGGTTATGCCACGGAAGGGTACGAGAAACACATCGCGAAGGAGTTGAAGCGCCTGTGCGCGGATGAGGGCGTGATCGACCGGTTGCGCAACATGCGGCTTTGAACGGTCAGGGGCTGGGTTCGGCCCGGCGAACAGCCTGTATGAATGACGAAAGCCCCTTTTCCAAGGGGCTTTCGCAATGATCAGGGATCGTTCAGGCCTGCGCCGTGGGGCCGCCGAAGTTCATGGGCACTTCAGGCATTTCGCTCTCGCGGATGGGCCCATGCACCTGCTCGAACTTCTGCACGTTGTCCACAAGGGCACGCATGAGGCGTTTGGCATGCTGGGGCGTGAGCAGGATGCGCGAACGCACCTTCGCCTTGGGCACACCCGGCATCACGCGCACGAAGTCCACGACGAACTCCGAATTGCTGTGCGTGATGATCGCCAGGTTGCTGTAAATGCCATCGGCCACCTCCTCGCTGATCTCGATGTTCAGCTGATTGGGCCGGTTCTGGTCGCTCTGGTCTGCCATGATCCTGGGTGTAAGTGCAGCGTATCAAGTAGCGAGTGGCGAGTGGCTCCTGGAAGGAGCCCTCGCCACTCGTTATCATTCACTCGTAACTCATGATCGTTCGTTCATTTCCTCGGTGGAAACGTTCTCGACCTGGAGTCGTGCGTATTCCTCCTTATTCGCCACGATGGCGGTCTGGTAGACACGAGCTCCGGTACCGGCGGGGATCAAGTGACCCACGATCACGTTCTCCTTCAGGCCGAGCAAGTGGTCTTCCTTGGCATTCACAGCAGCTTCGTTCAACACCTTCGTGGTCTCCTGGAAGGAAGCGGCGCTGATGAAGCTATCGGTCTGTAGCGATGCGCGCGTGATCCCCTGTAGCATGATGCGTGCAGTGGCCGGTTTGGCCGGACGGGCTTCAACCAGGCTGGCATCCTTACGCTTCAGGGCGCTGTTCTCATCACGCAGCTTGCGCATGGTCACGATCTGGCCCTCCTTCATGGTGGTGCTGTCGCCGGCGTTCTCCACGACCATCTTGTCGTAGACGGCATCGTTCTCCTCCATGAATTCGGTCTTGTTCACGCTCTGTTTCTCCAGGAAACGGGTATCGCCCGGATCCTCGATCTCCACCTTGCGCATCATCTGGCGCACGATCACCTCGAAGTGCTTGTCGTTGATCTTCACGCCCTGCATGCGGTACACCTCCTGCACCTCATCCACCAGGTACTCCTGCACACGGGTCGGCCCCTGGATGTCCAGGATATCGCCCGGGCTGATGGAACCATCACTGAGCGGGGCACCGGCCTTCACGAAGTCGTTCTCCTGCACCAGGATGTGCTTGCTCAGGGGTACGAGGTAGTTCTTCTTCTCGCCGGTCCGGCTTTCCACGATGATCTCGCGGTTACCACGCTTGATCTTGCCATAGGAGATGATCCCGTCGATCTCGCTCACCACGGCCGGGTTGCTGGGGTTCCGAGCCTCGAACAGTTCGGTCACCCGTGGCAGACCACCGGTGATGTCACCACCCTTACCGGAGCTGCGAGGGATCTTCACCAGCACATCGCCGGCCTCGATCTTCTTGCCATCCTCCACGATGATGTGGGCGCCCACGGGCAGGCTGTAGCTCTTCAGCTCCTCCTTGCCTTTGGGGTCCATGATCTTGATGGTCGGGTTCTTGCGCTTATCCCGGCTCTCCACGATCACCTTCTCGGCAAAACCGGTCTGCTCGTCGATCTCCTCCCGGTAGGTCGCATTCTCCTCGATGCTCTCGAACTCCACCTTACCGGCGAGTTCCGAGATGATCACCGCGTTGTACGGGTCCCAGGTGCAGATCAGGTCGTTCTTCTTGACCGCCTTGCCACCCTTGTTGTAGATCATGGCCCCGTACGGGATGTTGCTCGTGGTGAGCACGATGCCCGTGTTGGCGTCCACGATCCGCATCTCGGTACTGCGGCTGATGACCACTTCAGCGTTCTCGCCTTTGCGGTCCTTCTTGGCCACGGTGCGCAGTTCGTCGATCTCCAGGATACCGTCGTACTTCGCTTGGATCGCGCTCTCTTCGGTGATCTTTCCGGCCACACCACCCACGTGGAAGGTCCGGAGGGTAAGCTGGGTACCCGGTTCCCCGATGGATTGCGCAGCGATCACACCGACCGCTTCACCCCGCTGCACCATGCGTCCGGTAGCCAGGTTCCGGCCGTAGCACTTGCCGCACACCCCTTGCTTCTGCTCGCAGGTGAGCACACTGCGGATCTCCACTTCCTCAATGGGGCTGTCCGCGATCGCCTTCGCAACATCCTCGGTGATCTGGTCACCACCACGTACGAGCAGCAGGCCCGTTTGCGGATGGAACACGTCATGCACGGCACAACGGCCCAACACGCGATCGTACAGGCTCTCCACCTCCTCCTCGTTCTTCTTCAAGGCCGTGGCCACCAGACCCCGCAGGGTACCGCAGTCCTCGTTGGTGATCACCACGTCCTGTGCCACATCCACCAATCGACGGGTGAGGTAACCGGCATCGGCGGTCTTCAGCGCGGTATCCGCCAGACCCTTACGGGCACCGTGGGTGGAGATGAAGTACTCGAGGATGGACAGGCCCTCCTTGAAGTTCGAGAGAATGGGGTTCTCGATGATGTCCTGACCGCCGCCACCACCACTCTTCTGCGGCTTGGCCATCAGACCCCGCATACCGCTGAGCTGACGGATCTGCTCCTTGGAACCCCGGGCACCGGAGTCCATCATCATGTAGATGGAGTTGAAGCCCTGGCGATCGCTCTTGATCCGCTCCATCAGGGTGAAGGTCACCTTGCTGTTGGTGTGGGTCCAGATGTCGATCGTCTGGTTGTAGCGTTCGTTGTTGGTGATCAGGCCCATGTTGTAGTTGCCGGTCACCTCATCCACCTCGGACTGTGCGGCCTTCACCAGCTTGTCCTTCTCGGCGGGGATCACCACATCATCCAGGTTGAAGCTCAAGCCGCCATGGAAGGCGCTCATGAAGCCCAGGTCCTTGATATCGTCCAGGAACTGTGCGGCACGTGCCGTTCCGGTCACCTTGGTCACCAGACCGATGATATCGCGCAGCGCCTTCTTGGTGAGCACCTCGTTGATGAAGCCTACCTCCTTGGGCACCACTTCATTGAACAGGGTCCGTCCGCAGGTGGTCTCGATCATCTGGGACTTGCCATCCGCACCCACCCAACGCAGTTTGATCCAGGTGTGCAGGTCCAGTTGCCCCTCGTTGTAGGCGATGATCACCTCTTCCGGGCTGTAGAAGGCACGGCCTTCGCCCTTCATGGTGCGCTCCTTGTCGGTCTTACGCCCTTTGGTGATGTAATACAGCCCGAGCACCATGTCCTGGCTCGGTACCGCGATGGGCGCGCCGTTGGCCGGGTTCAGGATGTTGTGACTGGCCAGCATGAGCAGTTGTGCCTCCAGGATGGCAGCGTTACCGAGCGGTACGTGTACGGCCATCTGGTCACCGTCGAAGTCGGCGTTGAACGCGGTACATACGAGCGGGTGCAGTTGGATGGCCTTGCCCTCGATCAGCTTGGGCTGGAAGGCCTGGATGCCGAGGCGGTGCAGGGTCGGTGCACGGTTCAGCAGCACCGGGTGGCCCTTCAGCACGTTCTCCAGGATATCCCACACCACGGGCTCCTTCTTGTCCACGATCTTCTTCGCGCTCTTCACGGTCTTCACGATCCCCCGCTCGATGAGCTTGCGGATGATGAACGGTTTGAAGAGTTCGGCGGCCATGTCCTTGGGCAGACCGCACTCATGCAACTTCATTTCCGGACCTACCACGATCACCGAACGGGCGCTGTAGTCCACGCGCTTACCGAGCAGGTTCTGGCGGAAGCGGCCCTGCTTGCCCTTGAGCGAATCGCTCAGGGACTTCAGCGGGCGGTTGCTCTCGCTCTTCACGGCGCTGCTCTTGCGGCTGTTGTCGAAGAGGCTGTCCACGGCCTCCTGTAGCATGCGCTTCTCGTTGCGCAGGATCACCTCGGGTGCCTTGATCTCCATCAGGCGCTTCAGGCGGTTGTTGCGGATGATGACACGGCGGTACAGGTCGTTCAGATCGCTCGTCGCGAAGCGGCCGCCATCCAATGGCACAAGCGGGCGCAGTTCGGGCGGGATCACCGGCACCACCTTCACGATCATCCACTCCGGGTTATTGGAGCGGCGGCTGATCGCGTCGCGGAAGGCCTCCACCACGTTCAGTCGCTTCAGCGCCTCGTTCTTCCGCTGCTGGCTGGTCTCGGTGTTCGCCTTGTGGCGCAGGTCGTAGCTCAGGCTGTCCAGGTCCAGGCGCTTCAGCAGGTCGTGCAGGGCATCGGCACCCATCTTGGCCACGAACTTGTTGGGGTCGCTGTCGTCCAGGTACTGGTTGTCCTTGCCCAGGGTCTCCAGGATGTCCAGGTACTCTTCCTCGGTAAGGAAATCGAGGTATTGCACCGCGTTGCCCTCCTTGTTCATCGCCGTGCCGGGCTGGATCACCACATAGCGCTCGTAGTAGATGATCTGGTCGAGCTTCTTGGTGGGCAGGCCCAGCAGGTAGCCGATCTTGTTGGGCAGGCTGCGGAAATACCAGATGTGTGCCACGGGCACCACCAACTGGATGTGGCCCATGCGTTCGCGACGCACCTTCTTCTCGGTCACCTCCACACCGCAGCGGTCGCACACGATCCCCTTGTAGCGGATCCGCTTGTACTTGCCGCAGTGGCATTCGAAGTCCTTCACCGGACCGAAGATGCGCTCGCAGAAGAGGCCATCACGCTCCGGCTTGTAGGTCCGGTAGTTGATCGTCTCCGGCTTGATCACCTCACCGTGGCTGCGCTCGAGGATCTGCTCGGGGCTGGCCAGGCTGATGACGATCTTGTTGAAGTTGCTGTTCAGCTTCACTTCCTTCTTCATGTGCTCTCGTTGCTTGCTAACGTTCGACGTTCAGTTGCGCTCCGGTTCGATCACTCGAGGGAGACATTCAGTGCCAGGCCACGCAGTTCGTGGAGCAGCACGTTGAAGGATTCCGGGATACCCGGAGTTGGCAGGGGTTCACCCTTCACGATGGCCTCGTATGCCTTGGCGCGGCCCATCACGTCATCGCTCTTCACGGTGAGGATCTCCTGCAGGATATTGGCGGCACCGAAGGCCTCCAATGCCCACACTTCCATCTCACCGAAGCGCTGACCGCCGAACTGAGCCTTACCACCCAGCGGCTGCTGCGTGATCAGGCTGTAGGGTCCGATGGACCGTGCGTGCATCTTATCATCCACCATGTGGGCCAGCTTGATCATGTAGATCACGCCCACCGTGGCCGGCTGGTCGAAGCGCACACCTGTACCACCGTCGTAGAGGTAGGTCTTCCCGTTGCGGGGTACACCGGCCTCATCGGTCTCGGCATTGATCTGGTCGTGCGTGGCCCCGTCGAAGATCGGCGTGGCGTACTTGCGGCCCAGCTTCGTGCCGGCCCAGCCCAGAACGGTCTCGTAGATCTGGCCCAGGTTCATCCGGCTCGGTACGCCCAGTGGGTTCAGGACGATGTCCACCGGGGTGCCATCCTCGAGGAAGGGCATGTCGGCATCGCGCACGATCTTGGCCACGATACCCTTGTTCCCGTGGCGGCCGGCCATCTTGTCGCCCACCGTGAGCTTACGCTTGGCGGCCACATACACCTTGGCCAGCTTCACGATCCCCGTGGGCAGCTCATCGCCGATGCTCACTTGGAACTTCTTCCGCTTGTACGCACCGCTCACATCGCTGTGGCGGATGTTGTAGTTGTGGATGAGTTCGCGCACCAGTTCGTTCGTCCGCTTCTCCGCGGTCCATTCGGTGGGGTCCACGGTGATGAAGTCGATGGCCTGGAGCACCTTGGCACTGAACTTCACCCCCTTCTTGATCTGCTCCTCCTTGTACTTGTTGAACACCCCGTTGCTGGCCTGGCCATCCACGAGCTTCATCAACTTCTCGATCAGGAGGTTCTTCAGCGCACCCAGCTCCTTATCCTGCTCCTTGTCGATCTGCTCCAGTACGCCTTTCTCGTTGCCCTTGGTCTTCTTGTCCTTCACCGCACGGCTGAAGAGCTTCTTGTCGATCACCACACCCTTGGTGCTGGGGGGGGCCTTCATGCTGGCGTCCTTCACATCGCCGGCCTTATCGCCGAAGATGGCGCGCAGCAGTTTCTCCTCGGGGCTGGGGTCGGTCTCCCCTTTCGGGGTGATCTTGCCGATGAGGATGTCGCCTTCCTTGATCTCGGCACCGATGCGGATAAGGCCGTGCTCGTCGAGGTCCTTGGTGGCCTCCTCGCTCACGTTCGGGATATCGGCGGTCAGCTCCTCCAGGCCGCGCTTGGTATCGCGCACCTCCATGATGTACTCATCGATGTGGATGGAGGTGAAGATGTCCTCCGAGGCCACACGCTCGCTGATCACGATGGCATCCTCGAAGTTGTAACCCTTCCAAGGCATGAAGGCCACCTGGAGGTTGCGGCCGATGGCGAGTTCGCCATCCTGGGTGCCGTAGCCTTCGCACAGCACATGGCCGGCAGAGACCTTCTCCCCCTTGCGCACCACAGGGCGCAGGTTCATGCAGGTGCTCTGGTTGGTCTTCAGGAACTTGGTGAGCTTGTATTCCTTCTCATCCCCATCGAAGCTCACGGTGCGCTCCTCCTCGCTCCGCTTGTAGTCGATGATGATCTTGTCGCTGTCCACGTATTTCACCACACCCTCACCTTCTGCGGTGAGCAGCACACGGCTGTCGCGGGCCACGAGCTCCTCCAGGCCGGTACCTACGAAAGGTGCTTCGGGGCGCAGCAGCGGCACGGCCTGGCGCATCATGTTCGAGCCCATCAGCGCACGGTTGGCGTCGTTGTGCTCCAGGAAGGGGATCAACGAGGCCGCGATGGAGGCGATCTGGTTGGGTCCCACGTCCATCAGGTGCAGTTCCTTGGGCTCAACCACTGGGAAGTCACCCATCAAGCGGGCTTTCACGCGGTTCGACTGGAATTCGCCCTTCTCGTTCACCACGGCGTTCGCCTGGGCGATCATCTTATTGTCCTCCTCTTCCGCGCTCAGGTAGATCACATCGGCCTTCACATCCACCTTGCCTTCCTTCACCGGACGGTACGGGGTCTCGATGAAACCGAGGTTGTTGATCTTGGAATACACGCACAGCGAGCTGATCAGACCGATGTTCGGGCCTTCAGGTGTCTCAATGGTGCAGAGGCGGCCGTAGTGCGTGTAGTGTACGTCACGCACCTCGAAACCCGCACGCTCGCGGCTAAGGCCACCGGGTCCAAGGGCCGACATCCGGCGCTTGTGGGTGATCTCGCTCAACGGGTTGGTCTGGTCCATGAACTGGCTCAACTGGTTCGTTCCGAAGAACGAATTGATCACCGAGCTCAGGGTCTTGGCATTGATCAGGTCGGTGGGTGTGAACACCTCGTTGTCGCGCACGTTCATCCGCTCGCGGATGGTGCGGGCCATGCGGGCCAGGCCCACGCCGAACTGAGCGTGCAACTGCTCACCCACCGTGCGTACACGACGGTTGCTCAGGTGGTCGATGTCGTCCACATCGGCCTTCACGTTCACCAGCTCGATCAGGTACTTGATGATGAAGATGATGTCCTCCTTCGTCAGTACGCGCACGCTGAGCTCGCTTTCCAGGCCGAGCTTCTTGTTGATCCGGTAGCGGCCCACCTCCCCGAGGTCGTAGCGCTGCTCGCTGAAGAAGAGCTTGTCGATCACCCCACGGGCTGTTTCCAGATCGGGTGGTTCGGCGTTGCGCAACTGGCGGTAGATCACTTCCACGGCCTCCTTCTCGCTGTTCGAGGTATCCTTCTGGAGGGTGTTGTAGATCAGGGCGAAATCGGCCGCATTGATCCCTGCCTTATGCAGGATCACGGTCTTCGCACCGCTCTCGGCGATCTGGTCCACGTGCTGCTCCTCGATCACGGTCTCGCGGTCGATCATCACCTCGTTCCGCTCGATGGAGACCACCTCACCGGTGTCCTCATCCACGAAATCCTCCACCCAGCTCTTGAGCACACGGGCGGCGAGCTTGCGGCCCACGGCCTCCTTCAGGTTGGCCTTGGTCACCTTGATCTCGTCGGCCAGGCCGAAGATCTCCAGGATCTGTTTGTCACTCTCGTATCCGATGGCGCGCAGCAGCGTGGTCACCGGCAGCTTCTTCTTCCGGTCGATGTACGCGTACATCACCCCGTTGATGTCCGTGGCGAATTCGATCCACGAACCCTTGAACGGGATCACACGGGCGCTGTACAATTTGGTGCCGTTGGCGTGGCGGCTCTGGCCGAAGAACACGCCGGGCGAACGGTGCAACTGGCTCACGACCACCCGCTCGGCCCCGTTCACCACGAACGAGCCCTTGGGGGTCATGTAGGGGATCTGCCCCAGGTACACATCCTGCACGATCGTTTCGAAGTCCTCATGCTCCGGATCGGTGCAGTACAATTTCAATTTGGCCTTCAGGGGCACACTGTAGGTCAACCCACGCTCGATGCACTCATCGATGCTGTACCGTGGTGGATCGATGAAATAGTCCAGGAACTCCAGGACGAACTGGTTGCGGGTGTCGGTGATCGGGAAGTTCTCGCTGAACACCTTGAAAAGGCCTTCGCTTTCGCGGTGTTCGGGCAGGGTGTCGATCTGGAAGAAGTCCTCGAAGCTCTTCAGCTGGATGTCGAGGAAGTCGGGATAGTCGATCGACAGGGGGCTGGAACCGAAGTCGATACGTTTGCTTTTCTTGGAACTGGTCTTCGCCTGGGCCATGGGTGCGGGATATGGAGAACGTGTACGACCGTACGGGCTACGGATCCGCCTGCTACTTGCCGGACATCAGGGTTGGATCAGCACCCTGACATGCGTTGCCCACCACCGCGGTGGGCCGTCGATCACAGAACAGCCGGAAAGGCCCGCCGTGGGGCCTCTCCGTGCTGCTGTGACGCGAGCGCGTATGGGGTCTTACTTGACCTCAACCTCAGCGCCGGCTTCGGTCAGTTGCTGCTTCAGGCTCTCGGCGTCCTCTTTGGACACACCTTCCTTCAGCGGCTTGGGAGCGCCGTCAACGAGGTCCTTCGCTTCCTTCAGTCCCAGACCGGTGAGTTCCTTCACCAGTTTCACGACGGCCAGTTTGTTGGCCCCTCCGGACTTCAGGATCACATCGAAGCTGGTCTTCGCAGCGGCGGCTTCACCACCACCGGCGGCTGCACCACCAGCGGCCACTGCCACCGCAGCTGCTGCCGGTTCGATCTTGTACTCTTCTTTCAGGTATTGAGCGAGTTCGTTCACCTCTTTCACGGTGAGGCCCACGAGCTGGTCGCCCAAGGATTTGATGTCTGCCATTGTTCTTGTTTGTTACAGGTGTTCGGGGAAGCGGACTGTGCGTAACGCGTTTGATCGGTCGGAGCGGGAAGGCCCCCCTCCTTGCGAAGTATCTTAGGCTTGTGCGCGGTTCTCGAGGGTCTTGAGCAGGCCGGCGATCTTCTGGCCACCGCTGCCCTGAAGGCCGCTGATGACGTTCTTGATCGGGCTTTGCAGCAGGCCGATGATCTCGCCGATGAGCTCCTCGCGACCCTTCAGGTTGCTGAGCATCACCAGTTGGTCATCGCCCACGAATACGGCCTCCTCCACCCAGGCGCTCTTCAGCACGGGTTTGTCGGCCTTCTTGCGGAACTCGCTGATCAGCTTGGCGGGGGCGTTGCCCTTCTCGGCCATGAGCACCGAGGTCTGGCCCTTCAGCGTGGGGATCACCCCGCTGTAGTCCTTGCCTTCGATCTGCTCCATCGCCTTGCGCAGGAGGGTGTTCTTCACCACTTTCATGCGGATGCCGCCCTTGTGGCAGGCACGACGCAGGTTGCTCGTCACCTCGGCGCTCATGCCGGAGGTATCAGCGAGGTAGATCACGTTGGTGGACTTGATGTCCTCCACCAGCTCGGCGATCGCTTGGTCTTTTTCGGTACGGGTTGCCATGGTATTCGCTGGTTTTGTGATCAACCCACGGAAACGGTGCGGGTATCCACCTGCACGCCGGGGCTCATGGTGCTGCTGATGCTGATGCTCTTGATGTAGGCTCCCTTGGCGGTGCTGGGCTTCAGCTTCACCAGGGTCTGCAGGAGTTCGGTGGCGTTCTCGCTCAGCTTGTCCGCATCGAACGAGGCCTTGCCGATCACCGCGTGGATGATACCGGCCTTATCCACCTTGAAGTCGATCTTACCGGCCTTCACCTCCTTGGTGGCCTTGGCCACATCCATGGTCACGGTGCCGGTCTTGGGGTTGGGCATCAGGCCGCGGGGTCCGAGCACACGGCCCAGGGCACCCACTTTGGCCATCACAGCGGGCGTGCAGATGATCACGTCCACATTGGTCCAACCGCCTTTGATCTTCTCGATGTAGTCGTCCAGGCCGGCCATATCGGCACCGGCGGCCAACGCCTCCTCGCACTTGGCGGGATCGGCCAGCACGAGCACGCTCACGGTACGGCCCGTGCCGTGGGGCAGGCTCACCGTGCCACGCACCATCTCGGTGCTCTTCTTGGGGTCCACACCCAGGCGCACGGCGATGTCCACCGTGGCGTCGAACTTCGTGGTGCTCACCTGCTTCACGATCTTGGTCGCTTCCTGCAGGGTATAGATCTTGGTCGTGTCGAACTTCGACACCGCGGCTTTGCGCTTCTTGGTCAGGGTTGCCATGGTCGTCGGGTTCAGAAGGGTTTGTCGCCGGTCACGGTAACGCCCATGCTGCGGGCGGTGCCCGCCACCATGCTCATGGCGCTCTCGATGGTGAAACAGTTCAGGTCGGGCATCTTGTCCTCGGCGATGGCCTTGACCTGTGCCCAGGAGATGCTGCCCACCTTGTTGCTGTGCGGCACACCGCTACCACCCTTCACCTTGGCCGCGTCCATGATCTGCACGGCGGCTGGCGGGGTCTTGATGATGAAGTCGAACGACTTGTCGCTGTACACGGTGATCACCACGGGAAGCACCTTGCCCGCCTTGTCCTGCGTACGCGCATTGAACTGCTTGCAGAACTCCATGATGTTCACCCCCTTGGCACCCAGCGCGGGGCCGATGGGCGGCGAAGGGTTGGCAGCGCCACCTTTCACCTGAAGTTTCACAAGACCTGAGATCTCCTTGGCCATTGTTCTTGGTTTGTGTCCTTGTTAGCGCCTGGTTTCCGCAGGGTTGCGGGGTCTTCGGCTCGGACTGGTTTTCTTCTCGTTGTGCGCGGCCCGGGGACCGCTCCTGTTCGTTGTTCAGATCTCTTTCTCCACCTGCATGAAGCTCAGTTCCAGCGGCGTCTTCCGCCCGAAGATCTTCACCATCACCTTCAGCTTCTTCTTCTCCTCGTTGATCTCCTCGATCACTCCGTTGAAACCGTTGAAGGGACCATCGATCACCTTCACCCCTTCGCCGACATGGTAGGGGTTGAAATTCGTTTCGACGTTCTCGGCCAGTTCATCCACCGTGCCCAGGATGCGGTTCACTTCGCTTTGGCGCAAGGGCACCGGGTCCCCCCCCTTCTCGGCGCCGAGGAAGCCGATCACATTGGGCAGGTTCTTGATGCTGTGGGCGATCTCCCCGGTCAGGTCGGCCTCCATCAGCACATAACCGGGGAAGAAGTTGCGCTCCTTGCTCACTTTCTTGCCATCGCGGATCTGGTAGAACTTCTCGGTGGGGATGAGTACCTGTGCGATGTACGCACCCATGCCCTTGGAGCGGGCCACCTCCAGTTCAATGGTCTCCTTCACCTTCTTCTCCTTGCCGGAGATGGCACGGACCACATACCACTTCTTGCCTACTGCAGCCATGGTCGTCAGGCGCCGATGAGTTTGTAGATGAAACCGAGCAGCCCTTTCCAGAAGCTGGTGTCGCTCATGTTCTGCACCCCGAAGATGTAGTCCATGAGGAAGATGATGAGCGACAGGATGAGGGCCGAGACCAGCACGATGATGGAACTGCTCTGCAATTCCTTCCAGGTGGGCCAGCTCACCTTGTTCACGAGCTCGTTGTAGCTCTCACTCAGGTATGTCTTGAAGCTTGCCATCGTTGGTCTGTCGTTCGGGTCGCTGTTGGCACGGGTGGCAGGAATCGAACCCGCAGCCTAAGGTTTTGGAGACCTTCGCTCTACCAATTGAGCTACACCCGTAGTTCCTTGTCCTTGGTCCTTTTTTCGGTGGCGAAGGCCGTCCCGCTCATCGCGGGACGGCCCTGCCTCCATTGCTTGTGATGCGGCTTATTTGATGATCTCGGTCACCTGGCCGGCACCCACGGTACGGCCACCCTCGCGGATGGCGAAACGCAAGCCCTTGTCCATGGCGATCGGAACGATCAGTTTCACCGTGATGCTCACGTTGTCACCCGGCATGATCATCTCACGGCCGGCCTCCATCGTGATCTCGCCCGTCACGTCCGTGGTGCGGAAGTAGAACTGGGGACGGTACTTGTTGTGGAAGGGCGTGTGGCGGCCACCTTCCTCTTTCTTCAGCACGTAGATCTCGGCCTTGAACTCGGTATGCGGGGTGATGCTACCGGGCTTGGCGATCACCATACCCCGACGGATCTGGTCCTTTTCAATGCCGCGCAGCAGCAGGCCCACGTTGTCACCGGCCTCGCCACGGTCGAGCAGTTTGCGGAACATCTCCACACCGGTGCAGGTGCTCTTCATCTTCTCCTCCTGCATACCGATGATCTCCACTTCGTCGCCGGTCTTCACCACGCCGGTCTCGATACGGCCGGTGGCCACGGTACCACGACCCGTGATGGAGAACACGTCCTCCACGCTCATCAGGAAGGGTTTCTCCACTTCGCGCGGAGGGATGGGGATCCAGTTGTCAACGGCATCCATCAGGGCCATGATGGTATCCACCCACTTGGGCTCACCATTCAGGCCGCCCAGGGCGCTACCACGGATGATGGGGGTATTGTCGCCGTCGTATTCGTAGAAGCTGAGGAGTTCGCGGATCTCCATTTCGACCAGGTCGAGGAGTTCCACGTCATCCACGCTATCCACCTTGTTCATGAACACCACGATCTTGGGCACACCCACCTGACGACCGAGCAGGATATGCTCGCGGGTCTGGGGCATGGGGCCATCGGTGGCGGCCACCACGAGGATGGCACCGTCCATCTGGGCGGCACCGGTCACCATGTTCTTCACATAGTCGGCGTGGCCCGGACAATCCACGTGCGCGTAGTGACGGTTGGCCGTCTGGTACTCCACGTGGGAGGTGTTGATGGTGATACCGCGCTCTTTCTCCTCGGGTGCGTTGTCGATCGAGTCGAAGCTGCGCTTCTCGGACAGGCCCTTTTCGGCCAGTACGGTGGTGATCGCTGCGGTCAGCGTGGTCTTGCCATGGTCAACGTGGCCGATAGTGCCGATGTTGACGTGCGGCTTGTCCCTCTTGAAGGTCTCCTTTGCCATGGTCGGTCGTTGTGTTGTTTCTGCGGTTCGTTTTCGTTCTGTTCCGATCCTTCTTTGCTGTACGGGCCCGACCACATCGCTGCGGTCTGTAACATCGGCGGCTTCGCTGGAGCCTTTGCCGGGAATTGAACCCGGGACCTCTTCCTTACCAAGGAAGTGCTCTACCTCTGAGCTACAAAGGCCTGTGACTTCTTCGGTGGTGGAGCGGGAGACGAGACTCGAACCCGCGACATTCAGCTTGGAAGGCTGATGCTCTACCAACTGAGCTACTCCCGCATGTCGACCGTGGGCTTCCTCCTTGCCTTACCCTTGCAGGTGTTCGGCGATCGGCTCCGTGAAGAGTGATGGGTGGGGAGAGCAGGATTCGAACCTACGAAGCTGTGAAGCAGCAGATTTACAGTCTGCCCCCGTTGGCCACTTGGGTATCTCCCCTCTTCCGATTCACGGAGCCAATGGACGGATTCGAACCCCCGACCTGCTGATTACAAATCAGCTGCTCTACCAGCTGAGCTACATTGGCCTGTACAACAGAAAAAGAACGTCCTTCTCCCGCTCCCGGACCCATAGGTCCCGAATTGGGCCTGCAAATGTAGTAAGAATACCCACTGCTCCAAACGAAAAAGCCACGACTTTCATCGTGGCCTTTCCGGAACAGCCCTTTCCCGGGCGTTTCAGTCCGTGATCACCTGGTTCACACGGCCTTGCGTTGCACCTCCTTGGCGCGGGTCACCTGGCTCCGCAGCGCTTCCACCGTGGTGATGGCCGCCTCCTCGAAGCTCTTGCCCTGCCGTTTGGCGAACAGGTCGTTGCCGGGCACCGCCAGGCGGATCTCCACCACCTTGTTCTCCCGGTTCTCCCCATCGTGCTCCAGGCGCAGGAACACCTCGCCCGATAGGATGCTATCGTGGAACTGGTTGAGCTTTGAGAGTTTCTCCTTGATGAAGCTGACCAGTTTGCTATCAGCGTCGAAATGAATGGAATGCACGTTCACGTTCATGGTACTCTTCCTGTTTATCGGTTGGTAAGAACGCCCTATCCGCCCCCTTTCGGATGGGCCTGGGCGTGGACTTTGCGTAGTTTCTCGACGGTGTTGTGCGTGTACACCTGGGTGGCGGCAAGGTTGGCATGGCCCAACAGTTCCTTCACCGCGTTCAGGTCAGCACCATGCTCGAGCATGTGGGTGGCGAAGGTGTGCCGCAAAACGTGTGGGCTTCTTTTTTGCTGGGTGGTGACACCACTAAGGTAACGATTTACAAGACGTTGTACGGACCGGCGGGCCAACGGTTCACCTTGGGCATCCACGAGCAATGGACTGGACACATCGTTGCTCGCACCGGTGCTCGCTCTACCCTGCAGATAGCCCTTCAAGCCAGCGACCAATCCGGGACCGACGGGCAGGATCCGCTCCTTCTGGCGCTTGCCCATCACCCGAAGGGTCCCGCTCCGCAGGTCGGCATCGCCCAACGTTAGGCCCAGGAGTTCGGCCAGGCGCATGCCGGTCTGGTACAGCAGGTCGATCACCAGCCGTTCGGTGGCGCCCTGGTGGCCCGAAGACCAGACCACCTCGTCCAACAGGCGGTTCATGCCCTTCTCCTCCACGAATTCGGGCAGCCGTTTCGGGGTCTTGGGGGGGTCGAGCAGGGCCGTGGGATCATGCCCGGCCTCCCCCACCGTGCGGGCAAAGCGGAAAAAGCCGCGCAGGGCGCTCAGCTTGCGGTTCACACTACGCGCCCCCACCCCCTCCTCCATCAATTGCATCATCCAGCGGCGCACGGTCTTGTCCGTCGCCAGCGCCAGGTGTTCCACCCCGAAACCGGCCAGGAAGTGTTGGAACTGCTCCAGATCACGTCGGTAGGCCGCCACCGTGTGCGGACTATATCGCTTTTCGTAGGTCAGGTGGTCAACGAACCGGTCCAGGAGCATGCCGCCTAAGTAACGCGGAAGCTCCAAGGCTGCGTATGTGCTGTGGACGCGAGTTGTGCGGCTGTGGATCGTGGATAGCGATCGGACCGTTCTTCACCACCACGCCGTGGCGAACGCATGGGGCCGCAGCGAAAATGCACCGATCAAGAGAACACAGCGCACCAGGCGCGTCCGTTAGGTTGTTGCGGCGGTTGGTTGAATGAGAAAAGCCCCATTGCAGGGGCTTTCCGTGAGTTCACAACACAAGGGACCTTACTCCTGGTCGGTCTGCAGCGTGAGTTTGTACGCGGCGCGGATCATTTCCTTTCGGCGGGCCACCGAAGGCTTCGTAAAGCTCTGGCGCTTACGCAATTGACGCATCGTTTGCGTGCGCTCGAACTTCTTCTTGAACTTCTTGAGCGCCTTATCGATGCTCTCGCCTTCCTTGACCGGGATGATCAGCATGGTCGTGTGTCCTTTTCGCTTAAGGGGTGCAAATATAAGCGCGATAATGATCCGTGCAACATTTACCCCTTCAACACATTCCGACTGATCACCAGCTTCTGGATCTCGCTGGTCCCCTCGCCGATGGTACAGAGCTTGCTGTCGCGGTAGAACTTCTCCACCGGGAAATCCTTGGTGTAGCCGTAGCCGCCGAAGATCTGCACGGCCTCGTTGCTGGCCCATACGCAAACCTCGCTGGCGTAGTACTTGGCCATGGCCCCGGCGGTGGTCACCTTCTTGTTCTGGCCGGTGTTCTTGAAGTGGCTGGCCTGCTGGATGAGCAATTCCGCGGCTTCGATGCGGGTGGCCATATCCGCCAGTTTGAAGGCGATGGCCTGGAAATTGGCGATGGGCTGGCCGAACTGTTCGCGTTCCTTGGCATATTTCACGCTGGCGTCGTAGGCCCCTTTGGCGATGCCCAGGCTTAGTGCTGCGATGCTGATGCGCCCCCCGTCCAGGATCTTCATGGCCTGTTGGAAACCCTCCCCTTCCTTGCCCAGGATGTTATCTTCCGAAACGCGACAATTCTCGAAGATCACCTCGGCGGTCTCGCTGGCGCGCATGCCCAGCTTATTCTCCTTCTTGCCGGCCTTCATGCCCGGCGTGCCGCGTTCGATCACGAAAGTGGTCATGCCCTTGCTGTCGCCCAGCTCGCCGGTGCGCACGATGGCCACCACCACATCGCTGCTCTTGCCGTGGGTGATCCAGCACTTGGTGCCGTTCAGCACCCACTCCTTCCCTTCCTTGCGGGCCGTGCATTTCATGCGCATGGCGTCGCTGCCGGTATTCGGTTCGGTGAGTGCCCACGCACCCAGCCATTCGCCGGTGGCCAGCTTGGTAAGCCACTTCGTCTTCTGCTCGTGGCTGCCGAAGTAGTTGATATGTCCAGTGCAAAGGCTGTTGTGGGCCGCCACGCTCAGGCCGATGCTGCCACAGATGCGGGCCACCTCCACGATGGTCTCCACGTACTCGTGGTAGCCGAGCCCGGATCCGCCGTACTCCTCCGGCACGAACACCCCCAGCATACCGGCCGGACCGAAGTGCTTGGTGAAGAGTTCCTTGGGGAAATGCTGGCTCTCGTCCCACTCCATCACATGGGGGCGCACTTCGCGTTCGCACAGGTCGCGCACGCTTTGCGCGATCATCGTTTGGTTCTCGGTCCGGGTGAATTCCATGGTTCGTTGTCCGAAGGCGTAGGGATCAATAGGTGACCAGGCGGACGACATCGGCCCCGTAAGGCTTCAGTCGCTCAAGGCCCTGGAGGAAGGAAAGTTCGATCAAGAAGCTGAAGGCGGCCACCGTGCCTCCTTGTTTTCGGATCAGTTCGGCGGCGGCGGCGGCGGTCCCTCCGGTGGCGAGCAGGTCGTCGTGGACCATCACCCGCATACCGGGCTTCACGCTGTCCACGTGCATCTCCACTTCGGCGCTCCCGTACTCAAGGTCATAGCTGTGGCTCACGGTCTTCCACGGTAGCTTGCCCTTCTTACGCACGGTCACGAAGGGGATGTTCAAGGCCATGGCCAGGGGCATCCCGAAGAGGAAACCGCGGCTCTCGATCCCAGCGATGGCATCGATCCGTTGTGTGGTCAGAGCACGGCGGAAACCATCCACAGCGGCATTGCACAGACCGGCATCCTCCAGCACCGGAGTGATATCGCGGAAAAGGATCCCTGGTTGGGGGAAATCCGGCACTGCCCTGATGGTCGCCTTCAGCCTGGCCTCGAGGTCGCTCACTCCACGGAGAGGTAGGGTGCAAGTTTACGGAAGACCTCCTCACTGATCACTGCGCATCCTCTAATGGCGGTCACGTCAGTGAATGGGCCATGCTGGCTGCGGTACGCGATCAGCGGCTTGGCCACCTTCCATCGGGCATAGGGATGGGCCGCAAGTTCCTCCGCCGTGCAGGTATTGATCGGGATGCGCAGCACCGCATGGGGGTCAAGGATCAGAAGCGACTTCAACTTCAACAGGGCATCGGGCTTGTCCTTGAGCACATACACCTCGGCCAGCTGATCGAGCGAGACGAAACCACCCAGCATATCGCGGTATTTCACGATGCCCCGAGCGAACGCCGGGCCGATGCCCGGCATGGCGATCAGCGCGGTGGTGTCGGCCGTATTGATCTCCACCGGTCGTGGAGCCATCCGCGCGTAAGTCATTGACTTCCGGATCCCTGTATCTCCGGCTTCGGGCCGCGTGGACGTGGTGGTCCATTCCCTCTTCGGCCGGTCCTGGAAGGCTCCCTGTGTTCCACGCTCCCTGCGGGTCGTCTTCTCGGGCAGCAGGATGTATGGTTCCAGCTGGGCGAACTGCTCCTCCCCGATCGTGTACATGCGACCCAGGTCCCTCTTGGTGCGGAATACGCCGCCTTTCTCCTGGTAGCGCTCCACACCATCGATCTGTCGATCGGTCAAACCCAAGCGCTTCCACTCCTCTCGGCCAATGGTGTTGGGATCGAAGGGGAACAGGTCCACCGCGGTGCTATCCGCCTGTTGCACAGTCTGAAGTGCGACCCACGCCTCGATCCGTTCGCGCTGCTCGGTCAAGTCAGGTACGAAGGGTGGCCGCAGCCATTGTTCCCACACCACCCAGGCCGATAGGACGAGGAGAATGCCGATCAGGACCAGCACACCACGCCTTTCCTGGCGGTGCATATCAAAGAGGTCCTTGATCCGCTCCTTGCGCTGGTCCCAAGTCCGCTTCCTATCTCCCATGGTCGAGGTCAGGTAGGGTCTCCGATGTGATCAGGCCTGCGTGATCCTGTGGGCATGTGCATGGACGTTGGGTCGTACCGTGTGATACAGGGATGATCGGACACACCAACGCCGCTACGGCACTCCACACAAGTATACGGGTGCGGGTGGGATCCGCAGCTGCTCCGGATGGAATGGTCCTCACATCCGGGACCCAGGAAGCTGTGCCCGCAGCACCTCCAGCCCTTGCTCAAACCCACGGGGTGCAAAACCGAGGTCCTTCCGTGCCTTATCGATGATGAATCCAGTCCTTGGCGGACGTTTGGCCGGCTGGCCCAACGTATCGCTCTTCACCGGGGAGACCACCGAGGTGTCCAAGTGGAAAAAAGCCCCAACGCGCTGTACCAGTTCGAGGATGCTCATGCCATCGGGACCACAAAGGTGGTAGATGCCCGTGGCACCGCGCTCCGCGATACGGATGCAACCACTGGCCAGGTCCTCGGCCAGGGTGGGCATGCGCCACTGATCATCCACCACCTTGATCGGCTGGCCCTTTTCCAAGGCCCCTTTCGCCCAAAGCACCACATTGCTTCGGCTGAGACCCGGGGCCACACCATACACGATGATCGTACGGGCGATCGCCCACCGCGATAAGCAGCTGTCGGTCACGATCCGTTCCGCCTCCAACTTACTGTGGCCATAGATGCTCAAGGGGGCTGGGGCATCCTCCTCCGAATAGGGACCCGCATGGCCATCGAAGATGAAGTCCGTGCTCAGGTGGATGAAGTGGCTGTCCCACCGTTCCGCAGCCCGCACCAGGTGGTCGGTGGCCACCACGTTCTGCAGATGGCAGGCGGTCGGATCCAGTTCGCAGGCATCCACATTGGTCATAGCGGCAGTGTGGACCACCACATCAGGTTTGAAGGCATCGAAGACGTCAGCCACCTCGGCTTGATCCGTGATATCCATGGGCGCATACCGCGAACCAAGTGGATCAGGGCTTCGATCCCCTCCCCGGCTCGTAGCAAGCAGATCCACCAATGGATCGTCGCGAAGAGCATCCACCAATTTCTGCCCGAGCAGGCCATTGCTCCCGGTGATCAGTATGCGCATGGCGCGAAGATCGTCCTTCAGCAGCGATCCGTCCGGGATCCGATCGGTCCGGATCACAACTCACGCACTTCACGAGGGATCAAGTACAACGAGCGTGGCGCGGTAACGGTTTGGGCATTGCCGCAATGGGTGATCATGAATACGTTCAGCCGTAAAGAATGCACGAAAGTGGCGAGTAGCCCAGACGTTCACTTAACCACGTCAGCGCCAGTTGCAGGAACACCTTGTTGTGCGCTGCCCTTCTTTAATTCTTTGAAGTTCCTTAAGATCCTAAAATACTGCCATATCGTGGGTGTTGTAAAACTTCGGCCTTGTCCTTGTGGTTTTGCATTATGATAATAATGATCAAAATCCTTCAGGACATTCAAAAGACCATTTGCCGAAGCTTCCAATAAAGAAACAGATGTTTTCGTAACCGTCTGTCTCAAGCTACTCATGAAATTCATAGGAACTGATCCTTGATATAGAATTTCTCCAGTATCAATATGCTTATCGATCTTGTGTATGGTATAACCCGTTCTATTCGACATGAAATAGAGTTGCCAAATTACACTTTGTGCGTTCTGAAAATCCGGAAGGATCTCATGATGAATATTGATCATGCCATATTTTGGAATGCTGAACACCTTTTGTCCGATGTAACCATTACCTAAACTAATTCCCAGATCCGCATCTGCTCTTTTGAATAAGTCGATCGTCGATCGGCTATTGATACTATCAGTTTTGTAGAATGGAATTCCATATTCCGCACAGATGGATTCAATTTCCAAAATTCTCTTATAATCAGCCATGTCCTGATCGAACCATTT
>JADLAI010000078.1 GCA_020848295.1 Flavobacteriales bacterium | reverse complement strand
GTTGCACTGCTGGCCCGACGCCCGGAACTGGGGATCGCAGGGCTGCGCAAGGACCGACCCTGGCAACAGGCCCAAGGCAGCAAAAAGGAGAACGGCAAGGAACGGCCTGATCAGGGTCATACGCGGAGGTATCGGAAAAAGGACGGCAAATATACGCTGCCTCCCAGGGCTTTATTGTGTCAGCGCAGGATCACCAGCTTCTCGAACTTCTCGGCCTGCTCCCCATCGGGCGTGGTCACATGCAGCCGATACACATAAACCCCCCGGCCCAACTTGTCGCCAAAGTCATCCAGGCCATCCCAGGGAAGCCCCTCACTGCGGTATCCCTCGCAGGCCAGCCTGCGGTTCAGGGTCTTCACCAGCCGCCCGCTCACGGTGAACACCTGCACCTGCGCCTCCAGGTTGGTGCATGGCCGGTTGTGCTCAAAATAGAACTCGGTGCGCGTGGTGAAGGGATTCGGGTAGTTGAGCACGTGGTCCAAGGCCAGCTCCTCCGAGGAGGTCACCAGGAAGGAGGTACTGGCCTCGGTGGAATTGTTGAAGGTATCCCAGGCCTTGAGGCGCAAGGTGTGCTCGCCTTCGGCAAGGGCGTTCAGCCGGTAACGGACCTCTCCGCTCCTGTACGTATCCATATCGGCCTGGTACAGGTCGTTGAGCACAATGGCCTGATCGGTGTTCTCATCCAAAACCGCCAAGAGGTCGTGGCCGATGCTCGATCCCACCGTATTGATCCCGTTCTCATCGAAGAGCTTGGCGAAGATCAAGGGGTCCTCATCGGTGATCCCTCCCGGAACGAAATTGTCATCGTTCATGTACAACCGCACCTGGGGGCCGGTCTCGTCCAAGGCGACATTGGTCGCGGTGCTGCCCACGAGCGGATCGTTGGTGTAGCCGTTGGCATTGGTGGTGGCATTCTCCGCATAACAGCTCACCCGCCCCGGACCCACCTGGTAGTTGATGTCCTTGGGGACCACGAAGGTGAAGTCGAACTCGCCATGGGTCACCGTGGCGCGGCCGCGGTGGATCACGTTCTTGCGCAATTGGAAGGGGAACGGGTCACCGGGCGGATCGTTGGCCAGGGTGTACTGCTGCTGCGACTTGTCGAAGACCGTGGGCACCACCACCCCGTTGAAATCGGTCATGGGTTGCCCGGAACCATTGTCCACGAAGCCGTGGATGCGCACAGTGGCCAGGGCCTTCAGCGTATCCATCGGGGCGCCCAGCGTATCGGTGATGGAGGTGATGGTGAGCCCGTTCCGCGGCAACGCCAGCCGCAGGCTCGGATCGCCGAGCAGGCAGAAATTCATGTGGTTGAACGAGTTGGGGTCCGTGGTCGCGATGGCCCGTTTGGTCTGGCGGTAGATGTCGCCCAAGCGTTCCTCCCGGCCCAACTCCTCCTCGCGGCGGAACACGTGATCGTAGAACTTATTCCCCAGGTTGAAATTCTGGAGGGAATAGGCCAGTCGCGAGGTGGTCATCAGTCCGATACCTCCACCATCCGGGTTCAGGAAGACATACTCACCGGCGGAGGTGCGCGAGGGATCATCCCATCGCGTGAATTCGCAAGTGGCCGTCATGAAGAGCGGCAACCGGTCCCCATTGGTCCACCCCAGGATCGTGGTGTTGTCCAGGAAGCGTTCATGCGCCCAGCCCACCTCGCCCCCATGGCCGATGTAGTTCACCAGCAACAAGCCATTCTCCACCTTGTCCTGCAGGTCGGTGGCAGCCTGGGGATATCGGGCCCCGCCCGGTGTCGAAACTTGCTGGTAGGCATCGAGGTACACCTTGTCCACGTTGAGGTAGGGGTGCTCGTTCACCACGCGCTGGGCCAGGGTCTCGCTCTGGCTCATGTGGATCGTGTTCTCAAAGCCTTCCCCGGTCTGGTCGTCCGAGGCGAATAGTACATGGGTGCGCCAGTCGGGCAGGCCGCCATCCCCGTTGGCCGTGCAACTGCTGCCCTGGAAGCTCAGGGTCCGGGTGGCATCATACCGGAGCAGCTTGTTCACCGCCTGGTCCGCGATCTCCACGGAACTAACAGGTAGGCGCCCGATCCCGATATCCACCAGGTCCCCCGTGTACTCCCCTTCCGTAGGGTCCAGGAACCCAAAATAATCGTCGGTGGCGTATGACCGGGCCGGGTCCATCACGTTGGTGGTCTGGTAGGTGGGGATCCAATTCTGGTTCCCTTCGGCGAGGGAGATGTTGTTGTAGGAGCCATCGCCGAAGAGCAGCAGGTAGCGGGGCATTTCCTCCGGGGTGGTGGCCCGATCGTACTGCATGCGCATGAAGCGTTTGATGGCCGTGGCATCGCGTGCGCCACTGGAGAACTCGTTGTACACCTGCTGCGGGCTCACGATGAGCACATCAAGGCCCTCGCTCCTGCGGCGCTCGGCCAGCCGCCCCGCCGCTGCCTGGAATTGCGGTGGGCAGATGATCGTGAGGTCGATGCCGGTGGGTGTGCCGTGCAGGTTCTGGTTCGGTACCGCACCGATCGGTGTGGGCTCCGGGTAGTTGCTGTTCTTGAAGGCGACGAACTGCCGCAGGCTGTCCGTGGCCACCGTGAAACGCAGCATAGTCCCATCCAGGGTCGTTTGCACCACCCGCGGCTGAGCCGGGTCCGTGATCTCCCAGATCCGATGCACGTTCTGGGCCTGGTCCACCACGAATTCGGTGATGGCACCGGCACCCACCGAACGCAGGTCGCGGAATGCAAGCTGATCGGAGAACAGGCGTAGGTCTCGTCGGCAATTGATCTCCACGAAATCCATCCAGCCCAACGAGGTGATCGGATTGAATTTGTTGAAGGTCATGCTCATGGCGATGCTTCCGCTCGTGGGTAGGAAACCATAGGTGCGGTCGAAGTGCAGACCATAGGTACTGGTGTAGCTCTCCGGAACACCATTGACGGTGAAGCTGGTGCTGAACTGGCCGGGGATGGACACATCGAACGAACTGGAATTCGCGGTGCCCACGGTACGGGCCGCGCCCACCAACCGGAGGAAGACCGAATCCGTCAGGACCATCCCTGGTATGTTGAACGTGTAGGGGTAGGTCAGGGTCTGATCGAACAGTTCACCGAACCAGGTGCGTCCGCTTTTCAACAGGTTGATCAGGTCACGCTCGATGAACGCACGTTCGCTGTAAGTGGTCACCACCTGGGAGGGCGTTCCGGAGGATTGCGAGGCCGGCGCCACCCGCACGGCTGGTTCCACATCGATCCCCACGAAATAGGAAGCACTGTCGCAATACACGTTCTTGGTATGCGCGAATCCCTTGCCGCCGGTGGCCCAACGCTGGGGACCGCTGGCATAGAACAGCAAATGGTCGCCCGGTCCGAAGACCCCATCCCCCCCATCGACCATTTCGATGGCATTCGCCCGCAGGTCGGTACCCGGCAGTGCGCTGTTCTGGAAGGGAAGCAAACCGGTATGGTTGCCATAGATGTTTATCCGGGCCGGGTCCAGTCCGTTCATATCCACGCCCAATTGGGACAGGGTCTGGTAGGTCACCTTGTACACCCCGTTATCCGGCACGAACATGCGGTACCATTGCCCGCTGGCCAACTTCGAGGCAGCCGGGTAGCTTTTGGGTGCTCCGACCTCCCCCTGCAACACATCATGTATCCGGAGCCGCGCCTCCACGAGCCGTTCCACCACCCCGGAGGTGGTGTTCAGCTTAAAAGGTTCCACCACGACGGAGGCCAACGCCTCCTTCCGTTGGATCCCAACATGGGTACGAATGATAGGAAGGGCACCGATCCGATCCAGAGCGGGGAACTGCGTGCGCATCGCTGCAGGCACCGGTTCCCACACCGCATCCTCCAACGCGACCTGAAAGGCACGGGTACCACGAGGCACCTCGATCGTGGGGGTCCACAAGGGTAGTCCACCCCGGTCCATATCAAAGTACACCTGCTCGGCCATCCAGTCCTTGGGGTTGGCCGCCCGGGTCGCGGCAGCGGGCGCCTCCCCCCGCTGCGGGGCG
>JADLAI010000077.1 GCA_020848295.1 Flavobacteriales bacterium | reverse complement strand
GGCGTGGCCGTACACATCAACGCCTTCAACTTCCCCATCTGGGGCATGCTGGAGAAGGTGGCCGTGAACTGGATGGCCGGCGTGCCCGCCGTGGTGAAGCCCGCCACCGTCACCAGCTACCTCACCGCTGCCATGGTGGAGGACATCGTCGCCAGCGGCATCGTGCCCGAAGGTGCGTTGCAATTGATCGTGGGCAGCGCGGGCGATCTGCTGGACCACGTCATCAGCCAGGACGTCGTGACCTTCACCGGCAGCGCCAGCACGGGCCGCATGCTGAAGGCGCACCCGCGCATCATCGAAGAGAGCGTGCCCTTCAACATGGAGGCCGACAGCCTCAACGCCATCGTGCTCGGGCCCGATGCCGTGCCGGGCACCGAGGAGTTCGACCTCTTCATCAAGGAAGTCACGCGCGAGATCACGCTGAAGTGCGGTCAGCGCTGCACCGGCGCGCGACGCATCATGGTGCCGCAGAACGTATTGGAGGATGTGCAGATCGCCCTGGGCAAGCGCCTGGGCAGCACCGTGATCGGCGACCCGCGTGCGGAAGGCGTGCGCATGGGCGCGCTCGCGGGCAAGGCGCAGCGCGAAGAGGTGAAGCGCAGCCTGGCCGAACTGATGAAGGGATCCAAGGTGGTGTACGGCAACCCCGACAGCGTGGATGTCACCGGGGCCGATGCCGCCAAGGGTGCCTTCATGAGCCCCATCCTGTTGCTGAACACCGACCCCTGGAAGAACCAAGTGAGCCACAACGTGGAGGCCTTCGGTCCGGTGAGCACCTTGATGCCGTACAAGGACCTGGACGACGCCGTGGCGCTGACCAAACTCGGCAAGGGTTCGTTGGTGGCTACCATCGCCACGAACGACCCGAAGTACGCGCAGCAGTTCGTGTGGGGCGCGGCCAGCCACCACGGCCGCATGCTGGTGCTGAACCGCGAAATGGCCAAGGAGAACACCGGACACGGATCGCCACTGGCCACGCTGGTACACGGCGGTCCCGGCCGCGCGGGTGGCGGCGAGGAGATGGGCGGCAAACGCGGCGTGCTGCACTACCTGCAGCGCACTGCCATCCAGGGGCACCCCAGCATGATCACCGCGCTTACGCAGCAATACCAGCAGGGGGCCACCTACCACATCACCGAAAAGCACCCCTTCCGCCTGCACTTCGAGGAGCTGAATATCGGCGACACGCTGATCACGGAAAAGCATTTGGTCACCTTGCAGAACATCGAGGACTTCGCCGCCCTCAGCGGCGACAAGTTCTATGCGCACATGGACGAGAACAGCCTCGATGGCACGGTCTTCACCGGCCGTGTGGCTCACGGCTACTTTATCCTCTCCCGCGCGGCGGGCCTCTTCGTGGATCCGCCCAAAGGGCCGGTGCTCTTGAACTATGGCATCGAGGATTGCCGCTTCCTGAAACCGGTTTATCCGGGGTCCACGATCCAAGTGAAGTTCACCTGCCGCGAATTGCTGGACCAGGAGAAGCGGCCGAAGACGGAAGACTCACCCAAGGGTGCGGATGTGGCGCGGGGGATCGTGAAGTGGCTGGTGGATGTGGTGGATGAGACCGGGGAAACGGTGGCGCTGGCGACGATCTTGACGATGGTGAAGAAGTTGGATCAGAATTGAGCGTGTACATAGCCGCTGCTTTGGTGGACACGGTGGACGGGGTACATCCGAACCCCGTCCACCGGGTCCACCCGAAGAGAAAAGTGACTGGGACTTGTGCTACCTTGGCACTATGTCTGAACGCACACCCAATAGCAAGGTCTTTGGGAAAAGCGGCGGCTTTGAGAAGCTGGTGAGCTACCAGGTTGGTGAACTTCTGTACGACTTCACCGTGCGTTTTACGAAGAAGTTCATCGAACCGGGCAGCCGTACCCGTGACCAAATGGACCAAGCCGCGCGAAGCGGCAGCCGCAATATTGCCGAGGGCAGCGTGTTCAGTGCCACCTCCAAGAAGTTGGAAATGAACCTCACGAACGTCGCCAAGGCCAGCCAAACCGAACTGCGGAAGGACTACCAGGCCTTCCTCCGGCAGAACAAACTGAAAGAATGGCCCAGCGATGATCCCATCCGCCAGGAACTGATCGACAAGCGGTTCAAAGAGGTGGATGCGTTGATCCGATGGGTGAAGGAGGTGAATGACCGCCTGCCGGACCGCAGCATTCCGGAGATCGCGGCCAACGTCGGTAGTATTCTTTCCAACGTGACCAATGCGATGCTCGACCGGCAGCTACAGCGCTTGGGCCATGACTTCGAGGAGCACGGCGGCTTCAGCGAGCGCCTATACAAGGTGCGCAAAGGTGCTGGGGCAAAATGAAGGTGGTCATTACGATGGTGAAGAAGTTGGATCAGTCGTAGGTGATCGGGAGGGCGTGCCCGGCCCAAATGCGGCCGGTCGCGTGCTCCGCTGTAGCCGGACTTGTCAGGGCCAGCACCCACGGCGCTGCGGGGGCTTCCTCCGGTCGCCTCCTCGCTGCTCGTGGTTGCAAGGCCCTTCCGGCGCCGGGCTGCCGCTGCGCCCGCTCACGCGGGGTTGACAAGTGCCAGTATAGACACGTTGCATGGAATATAATTTCGCGTGTATTCTGCTATTTGGCGTCCTACGCCATACATTTGCGCCATCATACTCCATGAAACGCCTTCTGTCAGACATCGCCACCACCCGCTTCGGGGTCCATGCCAAGCGCATGCAGACCGGCACCATGGCGTTGGTACAGTCCTCGGCGATCAAGGAGAATGGGGGCATCGAGCATGCCTATATCGACCGGACCGACCCCGCATTGCTGAGCTACAAAGAGGTGGACCTGCTCCGGAAGGATGATGTGCTCCTTATTGGTAAAGGTTCCTCCAGCACCGCCGCGCTGTGGCCTGGCTCAACCGAAGATACCGTCGCTTCGGGTATGCTCTATGTGATCCGGCCGAATGTGGAAAACCTGCTGCCTGCGTTCCTGGCCGCGTACCTGAACAGCCGGCCGGCCCAAGCCCAAATGGGCGCCATGCGCAAGATCGGAACGGTACCCGTACTTGGCCGTCAGGCGCTCGACCAACTGGAGATCCCCCTGCCATCGCTGCAAGACCAGCACAACCTGATCCGCCTGGCCCAAGCCGCGCAGCGTGCCAAGCTCCACCTCAACGAACTCACCGACGCCTACACCCAGCTGCTCGACTCCGTCTGGGCCAATTACCCGAAACCATGAGCAACCCCATTCAACAATCCGAGATCAACGCCCTGGCCTGGAAAGCCTGCGACACCTTCCGGGGTGTGGTGGACCCCGCCGAGTACAAGAACTACATCCTGGTGTTCCTCTTCCTGAAGTACCTCAGCGATGTGGTGCGCGACCGCCGCGAGGAACTGCACAAGAAATACGGCGGGGACCAGGAGCGCATTGCCCGCGCCATGGAGCGCGAACGTTTCGTGCTGCCCAAGGGCGCATCCTATTACGACCTGTACGAGGCACGCGATGCCGACGACATCGGCGACCGCATCGGCAAGGCCTTGGATGCCATCGAAGAAGCCAACAAGGGCAAGTTGGACGG
>JADLAI010000076.1 GCA_020848295.1 Flavobacteriales bacterium | reverse complement strand
GGAAGGGGCCGAAGGGTGTGCCCAGATCGGTCTGCCAAAATGAAAGCGCGGCCGCAACGCCAGGTGAACACAGCGGCGTGACATACAGCCTGCGTGCCTGTAACCCGTTTTCTGACAGATCAACGATCGAATCAACGATCATGTCGGTGAGTGGTCCGTATTCCCAGTAGGTATCACAAGCGAAATCCACGATCGCCACGTCCTGTATGATTGTACCAACGGGAGCATTGATGTCGCCTATGAGCACTTCCATATCCATGTTATCGAGGCGTGCATAACCTCTGCCTTGGTCGTCATTGCGCACGAAACAACGCGAGAAGGACCAGAGATCAATGGCCGGAGGCCATTCGGCCGTATACTCGATCACCACGTATGTGTGCCCTTGGATCACGGTGTCCTGGTCCGGCACCAGGGCAAGTGTATATCGATCTTCACCTTCCGGAGTGTTCCTACTCAAGCACCAAGCGGCTTGCTCCGTAGGAAAGAATTGGGCGCAGGCAAGGTTGCCCCAAAGGGAGAGCAAAAGGCACAAGGGAAGTGCTGGATGGAACATTGGTCTACTCGATTATCAACCGGACAGGTCGGATGCGATGGTTAGCAACCTCCCGTACCAGGTACACGCCGACGGGCAGAACGAACCCAAGGGTTGTAGAAGCGCCAGAGAACGCATGTTGTGCCACTTTGTTGCCCAGGGCGTCCAGTACTTCGACCACGTGCATGCCCTGTGTGTACTTTTCCGGACCGACGATCTGTAACGCGAAATTGCCAGAGGAGGGGTTGGGAAATGCAGCCAACGTGGCTAAGTTGTTGGCTGGGCTGGTGCTCTCGTGTTCGTCCGATACCGAGGCGTTCAGCCGTGCCTTTGGAGTAAAGCTGTTGCCAGAACGATCGCAGGGATGAATGAAGGCATGGAAGCGGGAACCGCTGCCCGCGTGAAAGCCGGGTAGCAAACGCACTGTTTCACCGGCTCTGTACGTGACCGAGCGAGGTGTGGAAACCTGAGCGTCGGCTGTTATCGCCGTTTGCATCTCGATGAATCCATCTTCCGAATAGCTGCCTGTTTCGTGCTGTGATTCCAGATCGGGACAGCGCAGAGCGTGTTGCCATACGCCACGGCCGAACGTGCCAACACGGAGCTGATTGATGGCGTAGTTGATCTCCAAGCCTTTCGGGCGAACATGGGGCAGGCCATCCCCGACACGTACCCACCCACTCGTGTTCTCCGGATCGTCAGGCGATTGAACAAGACCATTGGTGAAAGCGGCGATGCGCGTCCTGTTCGTGAAATACACACCCACCTCCGTAGCGAAGTACAGGCCTTCATCACTCCCTTGTTCAAATGCCAGATTCAAGCGCTCCGTAAAGCACAGGGGTAGGTTCATGGTGATGTCCGCACAAGGCAGGCCCTCACAATCAAAGGAACCAGCGGGGTAGAGACTCAAGTTGGTATAGTCCATGCGATAGACCATCTCACTTCCAAAGTCAGGACCGAAGTCCGCAGTGGATGATCCGTAGGAGAGGAAGACGATGTTCTCGTTGTGCGGATCGAATTCGATCCCTGTAAGTGGACCATCTCGATAGCGGCGTGGTATGGGTACCTCATGCCAGGAGGCCTTCACAACTTCTGGATCGGGATGATTGGCCATCGTCGTGCGGAAAAGGCGGACCCTGTAGTCGAAGTCCTTGAAGGCGACATATAAATGATCCGGATCGGCCGGAGAGGAGACGATCTGATCGATGCGTTCATTGTCGTGATTTGAGTTGCCCTGTGCAAGGCGATAGAGGTCGGGGTTCGAAACGAAGTTGGAAATGATCTGGCGCGTCGTGCCCCGGTCAAATGACCGATTCACTTCAACCTCCTTGTTGTTGAACGTCGTCGGGATCCCATCGCCGTTGGGGTCCCATTCACTCGGTACGATAACTATCTCAGTGCGATAGACCGTCGAAGGTTCGCCTCGATTCAAGTCCCCTTCGGGGAACCAAGGACTTGGAACATATTGGTTCGTATACTGTGCGGAACTTGTTGCGTTGTTGAATAAGAACCAGTAGCTCACCTGATGGCTGGTGTAAACATGGTCCGGATCTTTGTGGTCTACAAGGCACCTTGTACCATCGCCCCAGGATAAGTACTCCCAATCCGGGTCCCAAGGATACCCGTTCTCGGGGTAGAGTGTACGAGTGATCTTGGAGCCATCGTGGTAGAGACCGGTCACAAGGAAATCGGGGATGTTCTGCGAGGTAGCGAGCGCTTCAACTTCCGCCACCCCCAAGCCATCACTTCTGTCGCTCCAACTTGTCGTTGTGCCATTGATGTTCACGACAGAAACTCCACCATGGTTCGCTATCCAGAATTCGCCCGGATTGTCCGGATGGCCCACGATATCCTCCACGTCATCATGTCCGTTCTCCACTATGTTGTTGGTACCTCCATCGGGCCTGAACCACTTTGCGGAGGTGCCACCGTTTGCCGTTCCATGTGAGACCATAAAGCTTGCTGCATTGTGCTGGTCGATCCCGAAACCATGCCCAGTACCAAATATTGAATTGAATCCCGCTGCCCTTGTTGTGTACTGCTCGTTCACCACATCGTAGGACTGGATCAATGAGGCTGACGCAATACTTCGCTGAAAATTCAAGTAGAACTCGTTCGGGGAGGCCTTCGTCGTCTCAACGGTGTAGGAATAGTCCGTGCTAAGGGGTGAGGGCTGTCCAGGTATTTCAATCCAGGTCGCACCATTGTCGGTTGAGATCATGAACCGCCAAACGGCAATTGTAGGTGTATTCGCATTATTCTCATCGATGTAGCGAATTGTTGCACATAGGATGTTCTCGTTCTCCTGATCGGTAGTGGGTGGCAGATAGGTTATATCACCACAACCCGTTCGGTCCGTTTGGAAGGAGGGGTACACATTTGTGATCGAGGATGGCGCAGTAGGCATTTGGACAAGGTGCCATATCGGATCGTCGTTAAGCGGTTCATCCGTGAAGTAGAGACCATTGGAGGTGCCCACGAATAAGCGGTGCTGTCCCAGTGTGTTCACTTTGCGGTCAAAGTGTATGACTCCTAACGCCGTGCCGGGACCACCGAAATCGAGATAGTTACCGATCAATGACCACGTCACACCACCGTCCAAGGTGCGCTCAACGCCACTCACTTCGCCGATCCGTGCCGAGTTGGTAACGAGTTTATCATCACCAGCCAATCCTGCAGAGAGTGCGAACCAAGTGACCCGTTCGTCCACCCCTTCGGTATTCGAAGGGTAGAAGGTGGCGTCCTTGCAACCTGAACGCGTCCATCCAAGGTCAGTACCGGCGTTCTGCCAGTTTTCTGCCTCATCATAGGTGATGAAAAGCCCCCCATTCATGCTACCGCACAGCATTGTCGAGGGGTCGGACTCGAGGATGGAAATGAACTCGATCGGGCCTATTCCGTCACGTGAGGCATGATTGCCTCTGCGCCGTGGTCCCAATTCCTGCCACGGGTCGCTATTGCTCTTGTAGGTGCTCCCCACCCCGTTATTGCGATCAGCATAGTGCTTCAAAGCAGCTTCATAGAAGCTGTACTCTCCGCTGTGTCCGAGATAAGGATCCCACATTCTCACGTACTTCTGATGCTCGGAATACGCTCCTCCTTCGGCGTGGAATTCTTCATCTGAAAGAGTTGCCTTCAGCAGTTCCAGCCGAAGCTCTTGCTTCCTCACATCATCATAGTAGGTCCCGGTGGGGGGCACACCTACTTGTGCAAGAGCAATGCTCGGTACAAGAAGTAACCAATCAAGTACACGCAAAGGCAGTTTCATCGCCCCGGAGTGTTTGCATTGAGTACCTCTGTCTCCAATCTTCGCAGCCGCAGTTCCAACTCTTGGTATCCCTTTTCAAGTTCCAGGATGTAGAGCAGTTGCTCCTCTACCACCTTCAACAAGCGGCGCTGCACGTCGCCTACCTCAACGCCCTGGCCCGCCTCCAACTCCTTGGCACTGGGGATGCCCGGTAAGTGCTTGTGTACGCCGAGGTATTCGCGTAGTTCACTCAACGGCATCAGGTTGTAGTTCGGCTCGAACACATAGTCCGGCCAATCGCCCAGCTTCACCAGCACATCGCGGCACGCGATACCGTTCTCCACGAACAGGCGATAGTCGCCTACTTCCCCGGTCGGTGGGGTGGTGCCAATGCCCACTTTGCCCCAAGGGTCTATGGTGAGCCGTACGGTGTTGAAGGTGATCAGCTTCAGTGCCCTGAAGTTGGTGGAACCAAGCACGTGGCCTGGGCTGATGTGGTTGCCACATAACAGCCATGGCCAACCTTCACCGGCTGGGCATCCTGGTTTGGGGTCAACGTATGTGGCGAACGTACCCCCGTTCAACTTCTTCATCGTGCCCAGCGAATCCACCATCATCAGGCTGTAACCGGAGGGGAATGCCAACGAGTTGGAGCGTAATTCACCGGCTGCGGTCAGGCGGAGGCGTTCCTGGTCGTTCGTGCGGAACACCACTGCGGTGTTATCGTTCGTGCCGATGTATTGGGTAGCGGGGTCGGTGCCGGTGTTGCCACCCATTTTCCAGTCGTCGCTGGCGGGTTCTTCCAGGTACATGCCGTCCGAATTCGCTTGGCATCCGTTGGCGTCGATCACCGCCAGCTTGTAGCTGCCAGAACCCAGACCGGTGCGGTCTTCGGTGGTGGCGCCATCGTCCCAGGCATAGGAGTAGGGTCCAACCCCGTAGGCCACATCCACGGCGATGCTCCCGTTGTAGCACTGGAAGCAACTGATGTTCTTGCCGCTGGGGTATTTGAAGGCATCGGCACTTACCTTCAGTTCCAGGGGTGCCACCAAGGTGATGTCAACGATGAATTCGGTGTTGGCCGCGTCCAGCACCGCCACCTTGTAGTACCCCGCCGACAGGTCGGTGATGGTGGCGGTGGTGGCTCCGGTGCTCCACGAGTATGAATACGGAGGCATTCCGCCAATGGCATTCACCGTGAGTGTGCCGTCCATGGCGCCGAAGCAGGAGATGTGATAGCCGTTGTGGTCGCTGGCCGTGAGCGTGGCGGAGAGGGGTAGGGCCGCAGCGCGCTCAGTTACGGCACAAAGCGCCAAGAACAATACCCAGAAGACGCGGGGGGGGGGGGGGTAAGCATGCGGTCCGTCCTGTAATGGGTTTACGGTCTCGTACTCGGTCTTCGGGCATGAACCGTACGTTCATGGACCATCCACCGGAGTATCGTCGCGAGGTGAAGCTACTATCACCCGCCAGCGAAATGCAAATGCGTACGGCACGGTTTGTGTGCGCCGCATGTGCTGGGGCCTGCTATCGTCGCCAGGGCTCCACAAGTCGAACGAAAGCGGGCGGTCTCAGCCCCGATCCTTCAGCGCCACGTAGTCGCGCTTGGTGGCGCCGGTGTAGATCTGGCGCGGACGGCCGATCGGCTCTTTGTTCTCCACCATTTCCTTCCATTGGGCGATCCAACCGGGCAAGCGGCCCAGGGCGAACATCACCGTGAACATGCGGGTGGGGATGCCGATGGCGCGGTAGATGATGCCGCTGTAGAAGTCCACGTTCGGGTAGAGCTTTCTTTCGATGAAGTAGTCGTCCCGCAATGCGATCTCCTCCAACTGCTTGGCGATGTCCAGCACCGGGTCGTTCACGCCCATCTTCTTCAACACATCATCGCAGCTCTTCTTGATGATCCGCGCTCGGGGGTCGAAGTTCTTGTACACCCGATGCCCGAAGCCGAAGAGGCGGAACGGGTCGTTCTTGTCCTTGGCCTTGTTCACCCACTTCTGGATGTCGCCACCGTCGTTGCGGATGGTCTCGAGCATCTCGATCACCTCCTGGTTGGCGCCGCCGTGGAGTGGCCCCCACAAGGCCGCGATACCCGCGCTCACCGCGCTGTACAGGTTCGCCTGGCTGCTGCCCACCATGCGCACCGTGCTGGCGCTGCAGTTCTGTTCGTGGTCCGCATGCAGGATCAGCAGCTTGTTCAAGGCATCGGCCACCACCGGGTCCACCTGGTAAGGCTGCGTGGGCAGGCCGTACATCATGTACAGGAAATTCTCCACGTAGCCCAGCTTGTTGTCCGGGTACATGTAGGGGTGGCCCAGGTTGTTCTTGTAACTGATCGCCGCCAGCGTGGGGAACTTGGCGATCAGGCGGATCGCTGTTCGCATACGCTCGTTGATCGAACGGTGCGGGTCCTGGCTCTTGGGATAGAAAGTGCTCAACGAGTTCACCATCGCCGAGAGGATGCCCATGGGGTGGGCATTGCTCGGGAAGAACTCGAAGAAGTGTTTCATGTCCTCGTGGACCAGACTATGGTAGCGGATCTGGTTCTCGAAGTCGTTCAACGCCTTCGCATTCGGCAATTCCCCGAAGAGCAGCAGGTAGGAGACCTCCAGGAAGCTCGCTTTCTCGGCCAGTTGCTCGATGGGATAACCCCGGTAGTGCAGGATGCCCAGCTCCCCGTCCAGGAAGGTCACCGCGCTGGTGGTGGCACCGGTGTTCTTATAGCCGAAGTCAAGCGTGATGTAGCCGCTCTGATCGCGCAACTTGCTGATGTCGACGGCTTTTTCACCCTCGCTTCCTACGAAGACCGGGAATTCGTATGTCTTGCCATCCAGAATGATCTGCGCCTTCTCGCTCATCGGGCCAACTGGTCTTTGGGGGTGGTTTTTCAGAGGCCGCTAAGGTAACAAAGAAGGCACCCCTTGCCGGAGGTGTTCAAAGAAGGATGTAAGCCTCCTGCTGACGCGGGTTCCGATCGTGGAGATCCCGGACCGTTCAGGGAACCAGGAAGGTACGGCGGCTGTTCATGGGTTGCCCTCCTGAGCCGTCCATTTGGGCTTGAACTCGCCCATGAAGGTCTGGTAGTCCTTGCCCTTGTAGTGGGCGCCGCCGAAGTAGTGCAGGATCGGCTCCATCTGGTCCGGTGTCAGGTAGCCCTGCACCGGTGCCAGTACGTTCAGGTCGCTGTCCAGGTATACCACGGTGGGGTATGCGATCCGCCCTTGGACATTGGCGATCATGTAGGTGAGTTGGTGCGTGCCGTTGCGGCCCCCCACACGACCCGGATCGAAATCGGGATTCTCCAGTTTCTGCCCTTTGAAGGTGACGGCCGTTCCACTTTCCGCATTGAACTTCACCGGGTAGAAGTTCTTGTTCACGTACTCGGCCAGTCGGGCATCGCTGAAGGTCTTCGCATCGAGCATCTTGCATGGCCCGCACCAGGTGGTGTACACATCCACCATCAAGGGTTTTGGGGCCTTCTTGGCCTGGGCCTGAGCCTCTTCGATGGTGAGCCATTTGATGGCCCCCTTGGTCTCGGCGGGTTTCGCCG
>JADLAI010000075.1 GCA_020848295.1 Flavobacteriales bacterium | reverse complement strand
GATGATGGATCCACTGCCACAACAACCGTATGGCGAGCAGCAAGCTCGACCGGTCATGCACCCGGCTGCCCTGCACCACCCAGCCTTTGCCCTGCTCGCGGAACATGAGCGTGCGCAAGGCCGTGCGTAGGATGTTCTTCAAGCTTTCCACCGTGATCGGCCCGATGGGTGGTGCCACCAGATCGGCAGGGGTGATCATGTCCCGGCGTTGCAATTCGAGCTGGTGTGCCTTGGGCATGCTCTTGTTGAACTCCACCATCGAGGCGTTCACCATATCCTCATGCACCACCAGCGTTCCGTCGTGCCCATCCACGGCCTCACGCTCCTTGTCGGAGAGCATGGCGAGGTATTCGGCCTTCACTTTGGAGGGGTCCAACGGGGGCAGTACGAAGGAGGGTGCTCCCATGGCATGGCAGCCTCGACGGTGGCAGATGCCGATGGTGCGCAGGCTCAACGCACGCAGGAAGGGGGCGTTCAGCCCGATGGTCTCCCGATCGGGCAGCACGGATCGTTCGGGGCCATGGAAGAGGGCGATGTGGTCCGCTGCGTACCCTTGGGGATCCAAGGCGAGTCCCGCGCTGTGATGCCGCAATTCGAAGAGGATCTCGTCCGCTTCCAATGCCCCGGCCACACTATCCAGGAACACCGTACAGCGTATGGTGCCACGCTCCGTTCCGAGGGCTTCCTCCACGTGTTCGAAGAGCCGTGCCCACAGGCGAGCCTCCTGATGACCCTGCACATCGCGCAAGTAGAAGAACAGCCCTCCCTGGCGCCGAACCGTTTCCTTTCCTTGACCCATGGCCACCATGGCCAGGTCGAAGAAGGCGGCAGGCACCGGTACGTCCTTGATGGTGAGCGCCGCCTCGTACGAGAAGAATGGACGCAGACCCACCAGGAGCCGCGAAGCCGTGAAAGGATTGAGCCGTACCCGCCCCTCGCGGTCGTCGAGATAGGTGAGGTTGCGGTGGGCAGCACCCGTCAGGCTCTTGTGGGCCCGGAGGATGCTCCATCGGTCCTGTGCCGTGAAGTTCCACAGGTCGGCGATGTAGCTCTTGGCCCCGGCGTTCATGCCGTTGATCAGTTCTGACCGGTTCGCACCACCGATCAGTTCCACCCGGCGTTCCTGCAAGGTTTCCGGCTCCGGATCCACCACCCAGTCCTTGTCGCGCACATGCGCCGTGGCCGCCAGGTGTTCCACCGGCCCTTTGGTCAACGCGGACCGGCGCGCTGTACGAATGGTCAATAGATCCGACAGCCGTCCCTCGAAGGCGGCCACCAGATCACCGACCAGCCTGTCCACGGCCGGTGTGATCGATCCTTCCCGTATGATCTCCTTCAACTATATCGGATTGAGCACCGCGGTACTACGGATCCTTCTGACCGATTGTTTCGACCAAGGTCACAGGATGTTCGACGAAATTACGAATAGTTCAACCCTCGCACTTGCCCGGGGCTTGGGTTTGTTGGTCTGCTGCGCGGCCCGGGTCCAGGGGACCGGTCCGGTGTTCACCGTTGGAACCTGGGGATCCGCCTAACTTGCCCCCTCCGGAACGACCGGTATGCCTTATGAGACCGTCGCATCTCGCCATCATCGCGCCCATGCTCGCCACCACCGCCGTTGCCCAGAAACGGGCGATCACCTACACCGAGTTCGACCTGCCCAATGGCCTGCACGTGATCCTGCACGAGGACCATGCCACCCCGATCGTGGCGGTGAGTGTGATGTATCACGTGGGAAGCAAGAACGAAACGAAGGACCGCCGGGGTTTCGCCCATTTCTTCGAGCACCTGCTCTTCGAGGGGTCGGCGAACATCAAGCGGGGTGAGTTCAGCAAATACGTGGAGAATGCCGGTGGGGTGCTCAATGCCAACACCAACGGCGACCGCACCTACTACTACGAAGTGCTGCCGAGCAACGAGTTGGAACTCGGCCTGTGGCTCGAAAGTGAGCGCATGCTGCACGCCCGGGTGGATCAGGTGGGGGTGGACACCCAGCGCGAGGTGGTGAAGGAGGAGCGGCGCCAGCGGTACGAGAACCAGCCCTATGGCACCATCACCTTGGAAGTGTTCAAACGCGCCTTCACCCAGCATCCCTACCAATGGCCCACCATCGGCTACATGGAGGATCTGAACGCCGCTTCGGAAGAGGATTACCGCAACTTCTATAAGCGATTCTATGTGCCCAATAACGCCACCTTGGTGGTGGCCGGCGACATTGATCCCCACCGGACCCGCAAGCTTGTGCAGCAATACTTCGAGGATATCCCACAGGGCAAACCCGTGGAGCAACCCACCATTGTTGAACCGCCACTGGGCAAGGAGGTGCGCGATGTGGTGTACGACCGGATCCAGTTGCCCGCCGTGGTGATGGGCTACCGGATCCCCGCCAATGGCACCACGGATTTCTACGCGGTGGAGATGCTCAACCGCCTGCTTTCCGCCGGGAACAGTGCGCGCATGAACATGTCATTGAAGGACCGCCAGCAGATCGCCCTGTACTGTGGTGCGTTCAACTTCCCCTTCGAACAACCCGGCATCGCCATGCTCTTCGCCATCGCCAATGGCAAGACCTCCGCACAGGACCTGGAGGCGGCCATGCAACACGAGATCGATGCGCTTGCCACAACCCCCATCAGCGCGGCCGAACTGGCCCGGCTCAAGGCGCAGTTGGAAACGGAGACGATCAGCGATAACAGCCGGGTGGCCGGCATCGCACACAACCTGGCCAATGCCCATGTCCTGCTCGGCAATACCGACCTGATCAATACCGAGATCGACCGCTACCTCAGCCTCACGGCCGAGGACCTGCAACGCGCTGCACGCACCTATTTCGTCAATAGCAACCGCGTGGTCCTGCACTACCTGCCCACTCCGTCCAACTGACCATGATGCACGGAACCTCCGGAACCCTGAAGCGACCCCTTTCCGTCGCCGCCACTTGTGGCGCGCTGCTCCTCCCTGCCCTCATGACCGCACAGATCGATCGTAGCCACCCCCCCAAGGCCGCCCCCGCACCCAAAGTGCGGATCGGCCAACACACCATCTCCGAACTGCCCAATGGGTTGAAGTTGATCGTGGTCGAGGACCACAAACTCCCCTTGGTGAGCTTGCAGGTGCGCTTCGATATCCCGCCCATCCACCAGGGTGAGAAGGCCGGTTACATCGAACTTTTCGGCGAACTCCTCGCTACCGGCGCAGGCAAACGATCCAAGGCGGAGATCGACCGCACGGTGGACGAGATCGGTGCCACCCTGTACACCAGCAGCGACGGCCTATTCGCCAGCGTGCTCAAGAAGAACCTGGATCCCCTGTTGGATGTGGTGGAGGACGTGGTGATCCGCCCCACCTTCCCCGAGGAGGAGGTGAAGAGCGCCTTGTTGCGGGCCCACTCGGCCGTGCAGCAGCGGCGTGAGGACCCCGAAGGCATTGCCGACGCGGTGGGTAAGCTCGTCACCTTCGGCGGGGGCCATCCTTACGCCGAGGTGACCACCGCGACCACCCTGGACAAGGTGGAAAGAGCGCAGATCGAAGCCTACCACCGCCGGTTCTTCCGCCCTGAGCAGGGCTACCTCGTTTTCGTCGGGGACATCACCGAGAAAGAAGCGAAGGACCTGGCCAAGGCACACTTCGGTCGCTGGCAACCCGGCGCATCGAAGTCCACCGTGGACGAGCATGGCCGGGAAGTGGTGGATGGCCTCGGTTTCGTGGTGCCCTTGACCAAGCCCAGTGTACCCGGCAAACAGCGCCGGGTGTATGTGGTGAACCGGCCCGATGCCGCCCAATCGGTGGTGCGTGTTTCCTTTCCCCTGGCCCTGGAGCCACGCGATATCCGCAGCCAACAGGCCCAGGTGATGAACACCATCCTGGGCGGCGGCATCTTCAACGCACGCCTCATGCAGAACCTACGGGAGAAGCACGGATACACGTACGGTTGCAGCTCTTTCCTGGACGTGGACCGCTACAACAGCTCGCTCGTGATCTCCACCAGTGTGCGCACCGAGGTGACCGATAGTGCCGTGGCCCAGATCATCGCGGAATTGGAACGCATGCGCAAGGAGGATGTGACCGCCGAGGAACTGACCCTGGCGAAACGCACCATGATGGGAAGTTTTGGTCGCAGCCTCGAAGATCCCCGCACCGTGGCACGTTTCGCGCTCAATACCCGCTTGAACAACCTCGTTGCGGATCATTATGAGACGTACCTGGAACGCCTTGAAGCCATCACGGAGGGCCAGGTGTGCGAGGCCGCCAAAGCCTTCCTCCACCCGGACCAGGCCAGCATCCTCGTCGTGGGCGACCTTACCCGTATCGAACAAGGATTGAAGTCGTTCACCCTGAACGATGATGAAGGCATCATCCGCCTCACCGAGGAGGGCCAGCGTTGGAAGGAGGAGCTGAAGCCCGTGACCGACCGCACGGCCGAACAGGTCATCGAGACCTACCTGTACACCATCGGTGGGCGCGATGCGATCGCCGCCTTGCGCGACCTCCAGGTGGTGCGTACCGAGACCGGCGTCGGCCCCAACGTGGAGCAGACCGAGTGGTTCTCCGGCGAACGCTACCGCCTCCAACGCCGTGAAGAGGCCGCCATGGTGGAAGAGATCATCTTCGATGGTGCGCGTGTGCTCTATTCCGATGGGACCAATAGCGGTGAGCTCACCGATGCGGGTCTCGAAATGGTACGCCGCCAAGCACGCCCTGTGCCGGAGGTGGGCTTCGCGGCCCTGTGGTCCGAGGCACGCATCCTGGGCAGCATCACCGAAGGCGACCGCGAGGTGTACAAGCTCCGTATCGGCTTCCAGTCGGGCAATTCGATCATCCAGTTCTACGACAAGACCTCGGGTCTGAAACTGCGCGAGGTGGAGAGCCAGTTCTACAACGGTGGCCTGCACGAACGGGTGGTGAGCTATACCGATTGGCGGGACGTGGGCGGAGTGAGGATCCCGCACCTGCTCACCGAGAGCGGTGGCATCCATGGCGATCGCCGCTCGTTGATCAGTAGTGCCCGGCTCAAGCCCGAAGTGCCCAAAGGCTTCTTCGATGTAGTGATCCCCGAACCACCGGCGGAGAACGTACCTCCCGAAATGCTCCCGCCGGAATACACGCCCACGGAGAAGGAGGAGTGAGCGAACTGTGGACAAGCGATCCACCACACGGTCCTGACCGGCCATACGGTTCTGGCTCTTCCCCCTTCATCTTTGCCCCATGCTTGGCCTCCAACTCCCCACTGATCCCCGGTGGGTGGACCTCGTTCAACACGACCTGCCCGCCTTGCTCACCGACCATGCCTGGTGCGAACAGAAAGCGGCCAGCAATGCCATCAGCATGATCGTGCGGCACCCGGAACTGAGCGAACTGGTGACCGAACTGACGCGCATCGCCCAGGAGGAACTCGACCATTTCCGGCAGGTGGTGGACCGGATCCATGCACGCGGTTGGGTCCTCGGTCCCGAACGGAAGGACGACTACGTGAACGAACTCCTGCATTTCGTACGCAAGGATGGCTCGCGGGAGGAGCGCCTGGTGGACCGCCTGCTCTTCAGCGCCATGATCGAGGCCCGCAGTTGCGAACGCTTCAAGATGCTCACCGAGGAGGCCCAGGATGAGGAGCTCCGCGGATTCTACCGGGAACTCATGGTGAGCGAAGCCGGCCACTACACCACCTTCATCGGTTTCGCACGACGCTATGGTGGGCGGGTGGATGTGGATGCCCGTTGGAAGGATTTCCTGGCCTATGAGGCCGAGGTGGTGGCCCGCTACGGCAAGGCCCCGACCATGCACGGCTGAACCGTTCGGACCAACAGGCCGATCCTTCCCGTGAATTGCGGACCTTTATCCCCTTCCATTGGAACCCCCATGCGCACCTCTGCAATGACCATCACGGCGATACTGGCCGTGGCCGCTCAGGCTCAGAAGACCTACACGTACACCTCGGTGCCCGGTGACCCGCTCCAGGCCCGGATCTACACCCTGGACAATGGCCTGCAGGTGTGGCTGAGCCGGAATACCGACGCGCCTCGGATCCAGACCAATATCGCGGTGCGGGCCGGGAGCAAGAACGATCCGGCCGATGCCACCGGCCTGGCGCACTACCTGGAGCACATGCTCTTCAAGGGCACCAGCCGCATCGCCACCAAGGACTGGGCCGCGGAGAGCGCCGTGCTCGAACAGATCAGCGATGCCTATGAAGAGCGCCGTGGCACCACCGACGAGGCCCAACGCGATCGCATCTACCGCCGTATCGACAGCCTCAGTACCGTCGCCGCCAGCTTCGCCGTGCCCAACGAGTACGACAAGATGATCAAGAGCATCGGGGCCCGTGGCACCAATGCGTACACCAGCACCGAGCGAACCGTCTACATCAACGATATCCCAAGCGACGAGCTGGAGCGGTGGATGGCGATCGAGAGCGAACGCATGCATGAGTGCGTCCTGCGGCTGTTCCACACCGAACTGGAGACCGTGTACGAGGAATTCAACCGCTCCCAGGACAACGACGGCCGTGCCGCGTACAAGCGGATGAACGAACTGCTCTATCCGCACCATCCCTACGGTACGCAGACCACCCTCGGCACCGGTGAGCACCTGAAGGACCCCAGCATGGTGAAGATCCATGCCTTCTTCGACACCTATTACGTGCCCAACAACATGGCCGTCATCCTCGCCGGCGATATCGACTTCGACAAGACCATCGCCATGGTGGACCGGTACTTCGGGAAGTGGGAGAAGGGTTACGTCCCGGACTTCACCTTCGAGAAGGAGGCGCCGATCGCGGCCCCGGTCGTGGCCGAGGTGTCCGGGCCGGAATCCGAATGGGTGGACCTGGCCTGGCGTTTCGACGGTTACCACAGCGATGATGCCCTCATGATCCAGCTGATCGCCGGCATGCTGTCCAACGGCCGCGCGGGCCTCATCGACCTGGACCTGCTCCAGACCCAGCAGGTGTTGAATGCTGGTGCGTACGCCGGTGTGTCGGGGGACTATTCCAGCCTACAGGTGAACGGTGAACCCAAGGAAGGGCAGACCCTCGAACAGGTACGCGACCTGCTCCTGGGCGAAATGGCCGCATTGCGTGCCGGCACCTTCGACGACTGGCTGATCGAGGCCGTGGTGAACGACTTCCGCCTGCGCCGTATGCGTACCTGGGGCGAGAACAACCGCAGCAGTGCCTCGGCCATGACCGATGCCTTCATCCTCAAGAAACGATGGAGCGAGGAGGTGGACCTGTATGACCGCATGGTCCGTATCACCAAGGCCCAGGTCGTCGCGTTCGCCAATGCGAAGCTCAAGGACAACTACGTGTGCGTGTTCAAGCGCAATGGCCCCAAGACCGAAGTGTATCAGGTCAAGAAGCCGAAGATCACCCCGATCGATATCAAACGCGATGGCATGAGCGCCTGGCGCACCGAATGGGAAAAGCTTCCGGCGGCCACCATGGAACCCGAGTTCATCGACTTCGCCAAGGCCATCCAACGCACACCGCTGAAGAACGGACTGGAACTGGCCAGCGTGGTGAACCCGACCAACGACTACTTCAGCCTTCGCTACATCGTGGATATGGGCACCAAGCACGACCGCGAACTTGAGGTGACCACCAGCCTGCTCGAATACCTCGGCACCGCCAAGTTCAGCCCGGCCGATCTGAAGAAGGAACTCTTCAAACTCGGCCTGGGGATCAGCGCCACCACCACGGATGACCGGTGCTATGTGACGTTGAGCGGATTGCAGAAGAACCTGCCTGCGGGCCTCGACCTGCTGGAGGACCTGCTGGCCAATGCACAACCGAACGACGAGGCACTGAAAGGCCTGGTGGCCGACACCCGAAAGCGCCGTCAGGACCAGATGAAGGAAAAGAACATCGTGCTGCACTATGGCCTGGGGAACCTGGCCCGCTATGGCGCCAGGTCACCCTTCAACGATGTGCTCTCCGATGCCCAGTTGAACGCGCTCACCAGCAAGTCCCTGGTGGACCGCATCAAGGCCATTACCAGCTACAAGCACCGGGTGGTCTATTATGGGAACATGGAGATCAAGGCCCTCCAGACCTTGTTGAACGCCAAACACAAGTTGCCCGCTACATGGAAGGAGGTGCCCGCGCCGCGCGAATACCCGGAACAGCCCACCACCGCCAACACCGTGCTTTTCGTGGATCATGACATGGTGCAGACCGAGATGCTCATGATGAGCAAGGCGGGTCCCTTCGATCAGGAGAAAGTGCCCTACGCCAGCCTCTTCAACGAATACTTCGGAAGCGGCCTCAGCAGCATCGTGTTCCAGGAGATCCGTGAGGCCAAAGCCCTGGCCTACGGGGCCAACGCGAGTTATTCCACACCCACCAACAAGGACGAGGCCCACTATGTGCGCGCCTTCATCGGCACCCAGGCCGACAAACTGAACGATGCGGTGGGCGCCATGCTTCAACTCATGAACGACATGCCCGAGGCCAACGCCCAGTTCGAGGGGGCCAAAGCCAGCGCACTGAAGGTGATCGCCAGCACCCGCACCACCAAGGAGAACATCTACTGGAGCTGGGATGCCGCGCGGCGCCGTGGCCTCGATCAAGACATGGAGGCCTTCAAGTACGAACGCATCCCCGGTATCGACATGGCCGCCATGAAGGCTTTCTTCGACAAGGAGGTGAAAGGCCGCAAGTACACCTTCCTCGTCATTGGCAAAAAGAGTGCCATGGACCTCAGCGTACTGGAGAAGCTCGGGCCGGTGCGCGAGGTGAGCAAGGCCGAACTCTTCGGTTACGACGAAGTGAAGTAGGTCGGATGGCGCGCGAGGTCACAGCGGAGATCATCTCCATCGGCGATGAACTGCTCATCGGGCAGACCATCAATACCAACGCCGGTTGGATGGGGGAACAGCTCGCGTTGATCGGGGTACGTGCCAAACGGGTCATCACCATCAGTGACGACAGGGACGATATCCTGCACACCCTTGCTGCCGCCACCTGCGATGTGGTGCTCATCACCGGTGGCCTCGGTCCCACCAAGGACGACATCACCAAACACACGCTCTGCGACTTCTTCGGCACGCGCTTGGTCCGCAACAAGGAGGTGGAGGCCCGGGTGGTGGGGATCTTCCAGCGCATGGGCCGTGATCCCAAGGACATCCTGGAGGTGAACCTGGCCCAGGCCGACCTGCCCGAAGCCTGCACCATCCTCACCAACGACAAGGGGACCGCTTCCGGCATGTGGTTCGAGCGCGATGGCCGCGTCTTCGTGAGCATGCCCGGTGTGCCCTACGAGATGCATGCCATCATGCATAGTGGTGTCCTGCCACGATTGAAGGAACGTTTCAACCCTCCGACCATCGTACACCGCACCATCCTCACCACCGGCCTGGGAGAGAGCATGCTGGCCAAGCGCATCGAGGCGTGGGAGGATAGCCTCGTCGGAGAGGGGATCAAACTGGCCTACCTGCCATCACCCGGGATCGTGAAGCTGCGCCTGAGCACCTATGCCGAGGCCGATGGCTACGCCGCCAATGAGCGGGTTGACCGCAAGGCACACGAACTGGCCGGGCTGATCCCCGACCTCATCTTCGGAGAAGGGGACGACCACCTGGAGCACGTGGTGGGCCGTTTGCTGAAGACCCGTGGACAGACCCTGGCACTGGCCGAAAGCTGCACCGGCGGGTATGTGAGCCACCTGATCACCAGCGTACCCGGCAGTTCGGCCTATTACACCGGCGGGGTGGTGAGTTATGCCAACGCCGTGAAAATGGAGGAACTGGGCATCCCCAGCGACATGTTGGAACTGAACGGGGCGGTGAGCCAGCCTGTGGTGGAGCAAATGGCCAGCGGGGTACGTACCGCCCTGCGTACCGACTGGAGCGTGGCGTACAGCGGGGTGGCCGGACCTGACGGGGGCACCCCTGATAAACCCGTGGGTACCGTGTGGATCGCCGTGGCCGGCCCCGACGGGGTGCGCAGCAAGCTGGTCAACTTCCCCGGAACCCGCGACCTGGTGATCGAGCGCAGTGCCCTGGCCGGGCTGAACCTGCTGCGTAAAAGGCTCTTGGGCGCGTAGTCCCGAATAAGGCCTTCCGATCTTTCCGTTCGATTTGCGGTTTTTATCTATCTTCGCGCCCCGTAATCCAGAGAAGCCATGTCCAAGGTTTGCCAGATCACCGGTAAGAAGGTCATCACCGGTCACAAGGTGTCCCACTCGAACATCAAGACCAAGCGCACGTTCGCGCCGAACCTGCAGGACCGCAAATACTTCATCCCCGAAGAGAACAAGACCGTGTCCCTGCGTGTGAGCGCGGCGGGCATGCGAACCATCAACAAGCTGGGCATCACTGCGGCCCTGCGCAAGGCCAAGGCCGAAGGACATTACAACGGCTGAGCACACGGCACAGTTTTGGAACGCGCCGGTCGAATTAGTTTCGACCGGCGCGTTCGCTTTTCCAACCCCTGCCCGCCCATGCGTTACCTGTGCCTGCCCCTCCTCCTGTTCGCCGCTGCCGCCCTGGCACAGGAACTGCCCGCCACCACACGCTTGGTGGACGATGAGCATGGGATCTACGACAACGACCTGCTCCCCCCGGAGTTCCATCGCGGTCGGCGCCAGGCCCTGCGCGACCGGCTACCCGAAGGCGGAGTGGCCATTTTCGAGGCGGCACCCGTGCGCAACCGCAGCAACGATGTGGACTACGAATACCACCAGGACCCCAACTTCTACTACCTCACCGGCCTGCGCGAACCCGGTGCGCTCCTGTTCGTGTACAAGGAAGCCCGCCTGATCGCCGGGGAACTCACCAACGAACTGCTGGTGGTGCAGGACCGGGACCCGCGCACCGAGGTGTGGAACGGCCGCTCCACGGGGGCCACCGAGGCGCACGAACGCTTGGGCCTGGCCGCGGCCATGGGCGCCCACCGGTTCAAAAGCACCGATCCGGCATGGAAAGCCCAGGACAAGGTCTACATGCACCGGGTGGAGGCACCCACGGACGACCCCCACTCCAGCACCGACCTGCACGATCTGGACAAGCATGTGCAACAAGGCGCACCGGCCATGGACGCCGCCGCCAGTACCGACCTGCGCCAGTGGATGGCCGACCTGCGTGAATTGAAACAGCCGGATGAACTGGAACTCATGCGCAAGGCCATCACCATCACCTGCGAGGCCCAGATGGAACTGATGCGCCGCCTGCAGCCCGACATGACCGAATACCAGACCGAGGCCATCGTGGAGTACGTCTTCAAGACCCATGGGGCCGAGCACGAGGGCTTCCCCAGCATCCAGGGCGGTGGCCCCCACAGTTGCGTGCTGCATTACATCACCAACCGCCGCACCCTGGCCGATGGGGACCTGCTCGTGAGCGACATCGGTGCGGAGTACCATGGCTACACCGCGGATGTGACCCGCACCCTGCCCGCCAATGGTCGTTTCACCCCCGATCAACGCCGCATCTACGACCTGGTCCTGGCCGCACAGGAGGCGGGCATCGCCGAGGTTCGGGCCGGAAAGGCCTTCCGTGCCCCGCACCAGGCCGCGTGGAACGTGATCGCCAAAGGCATGAAGGAACTCGGCATCATCAAGGAGGAAGGGGAACTGAAACGCTATTTCATGCACGGCACCAGCCACTACCTGGGCCTCGATGTACACGATGCAGGCAGCTACGGCGACCTGCGTCCGGGAAGTGTGGTCACCGTGGAGCCGGGCATCTACATCGCCCAGGACAGCCCCTGCGACCCACGCTGGTGGGGCATCGGCATCCGCATTGAGGACGATATCCTGGTGACCGACGGGGATCCGGTGAACCTCTCGGCCGGGGCGCCGAGGAGTGCGGAGGCGGTGGAGGCGATGATGGCGAAGTAGGGGGAACTTGCTTTGAACTGATCAAGTGATGTACAACATCACGTACAGGAATGTGTACATTTGTTAATCCAATGCTTGGACCATGTCGATCACTGCTGTTACCGCGACGAGCCTACGGGAAAAGCTGAAAAGCTACTTGGATCGGGTCTCGAATTCCATGGAAACGCTCATCGTTTCGAGAGGGAGCAACGAACGCGATGCGGTGGTGATCATGTCCATAGAGACCTATAATGCGCTCACGGAGACGAACTACCTGATGTCCACCCACGCTAATCGGGAGCGGCTTGAGGCATCCATCGCAGCGTTGCAGGGAGGAAAGACGATGACCAAGGCGGTGGCCGATCTCGAGGGGCTCACGACGAAGCGGTCCTCAGGTAAGTCATGAAGGTCGAGTTCACCGAGCAGGGTTGGGACGATTTCAACCATTGGCTCCAACACGATCCCAAGAAAGCCGAACGCGTGCTGGCCCTGATCAAGGAGTGCCTCAGGACGCCGTTCTCCGGCACCGGGAAACCAGAGGCCCTGAAATTTGCGCTCAAGGGTCTTTGGTCCAGGCGTATTGATGATGAGCACCGGTTGGTCTATTGCGTTGCAGGTTCCGGGGCTGCAAAGTGTCTGAGCATCATTCAGTGCAGATTCCATTACACGTAGTGGTTCGCAGCGGGGATTTGGCCCAACAGGGATTTTCACCTACTTTTGCGGCCCCTGTGCCCATAGCACGGGCTTAGACGAACAGCGATGGCCAGCAAGAAAGGGAACCGTGTACAAGTGATCCTGGAATGTACCGAGCATAAGACCTCCGGGCAGCCTGGCACTTCCCGCTACATCACCACCAAGAACCGGAAGAACACCACCGAACGCATGGAGTTGAAGAAATACAACCCCATCCTTCGGAAGATGACCGTTCACAAAGAGATCAAGTAATTAGGCGCGCTGCGCGAAGATCATGGCTAAGAAGACCGTTGCTACCCTGAAGAAAGAAGGCGGGAAGACCTTCACCAAGGTGATCCGGATGATGAAGAAGGAAGGAGCCAAAGGCTACTCCTTCGTGGAGCAGGTGGTGCCCACCGACGAGGCGGACAAGCTGCTCTCCGGTAAGTGATCCATTGACCCATCGTTGAAAAGGCCGCACCCCGGGTGTCGGCCTTTTCATGTGTTCGGACCCCGCCATGGCATTTTTCGGACTGTTCGGAAAGAAGAAGGACGACGCCCAGGCTGCCGCAGAGAAGCAGGACCTGGATCAGGGCCTCGAACGTTCCCGCTCCGGCCTCTTCGGTAAGCTGGCCCGTGTGGTGGCCGGCAAAAGCACCGTGGATGATGCCGTGCTCGACGACCTGGAGGAGGTGCTGGTGACCAGCGATGTGGGGGTGGAGACCACCCTGCGCATCATCGCGCACATCCAGGAACGGGTGAAGCGTGACAAATACGTGGGCACTGGCGAACTGAACCGCATCCTGCGCGAGGAGATCGCCGCGCTCATGAAGGACCCCGCACCGGTGGACCTCGCCATCAAACCCTATGTGATCATGGTGGTGGGCGTGAACGGGGTGGGCAAGACCACCACCATCGGCAAACTGGCCCATGCCTTCAAGCAGGAAGGGCGCAGTGTGGTGCTGGGCGCCGCCGATACCTTCCGCGCCGCCGCCGTGGATCAGTTGCGTATCTGGAGCGAGCGCGTGGGGGTGCCCTTGGTCCAACAGGGTATGAATGCCGATCCGGCCGCGGTGGCCTACGATACCGTGGAGAGCGCCAAGGCCCGCAGCGCCGATGTGGTCATCATCGATACCGCCGGCCGCTTGCACAACAAGGTGGGCCTCATGAACGAACTCACCAAGATCCGCAACGTCATGCGCAAGGTGATCCCCGACGCACCGCACGAGGTTTTGCTCGTGCTCGACGCCAGCACCGGCCAGAACGCCATTGAACAGGCCCGCCAGTTCACCAAGGCCACCGATGTCACCGCCCTGGCGCTCACCAAGATCGATGGTACGGCCAAGGGTGGTGTGGCCATCGGCATCAGCGAACAATTCGGCATTCCCATCAAATACCTGGGGGTGGGAGAGGCCATGCACCACTTGCAGCTCTTCGACAAGAAGACCTTCGTCGACGCACTGTTCAAGGATTGATCCGCCATGAAAGCCCGCACCCACAAACCCACCAAGGTGAACGTGGTCACCCTCGGTTGCTCGAAGAACACCTTCGACAGCGAGATCCTCATGGCCCAACTCAAGGCCAATGGGGTGAGCGTGGATCACGAGAGCGACAGCGGGGAGCACAATGTGGTGGTGATCAATACCTGCGGCTTCATCGATAACGCCAAACAGGAAAGCATCGACACCATCCTGAGCTACGCCAAGGCCAAGGATGCCGGCCTGGTGGAGAAAGTGTACGTGACCGGTTGTTTGAGCCAGCGTTATGCGCCCGAACTCAAGGATGGGATCCCACAGATCGATGCCTGGTTCGGTACGCGCGACCTGCCGCGTCTGCTGAAGACCCTGAAGGCCGACTACAAAAAGGAGCTGGTGGGGGAACGACTCCTGACGACCCCGGCTCACTATGCCTACTTCAAGATCAGTGAGGGTTGCGACCGCAAGTGCAGCTTCTGTGCCATCCCGCTCATGCGCGGTGGCCACGTGAGCACACCGATGGAACAACTCGTGTCCAATGCACAGGGCCTGGCCCGGCAGGGGGTGAAGGAATTGATCCTGATCGCACAGGACCTGACCTATTACGGCCTGGATATCTACAAAAAGCGCAACGTGGATGAACTGGTGGCCCGGCTGAGCGATGTGGAGGGCATCGACTGGATCCGCCTGCACTACGCCTTCCCGAGCGGTTTCCCGATGGGCCTCATAGATGTGATGCGCGAACGCCGCAACGTGTGCAACTACCTGGACATGCCCCTGCAGCACGGCAGTACGGAGATGTTGAAGCGTATGCGGCGCGGCATCACCCAGGAGAAGACCGAAGCACTGGTGGACACCATCCGCGACAAAGTGCCGGGCATCGCCATCCGTACCACCCTCATCGCTGGATTCCCCGGCGAGACCCAGGCCGACCACGACGACAACCTGCGCTGGATCGAACGCATGCGCTTCGACCGGCTGGGTGCCTTCACCTACAGCCATGAGGAGGATACCCACGCCCACACCATGGCCGACGATGTACCCGCCGACGTGAAGGAACAACGGGTCCAGGAGATCATGGAACTCCAGGGCGGCATCAGCTTGGAACTGAACCAGGCCAAAGTGGGCAGGACCTACAAGGTGCTTGTGGACAAGGCCGAGAATGGGCACTGGATCGCACGCAGCGAATACGATTCGCCCGAGGTGGATAACGAGGTGCTGATCCCTTTCAATGACGAGATGCACTTACGTGTCGGAGACTTCGCCGAGGTGCGGATCACCGAGGCGCGGGAACATGAGTTGATGGGGGAGGTGGTGTAGGGAGACCACTTCCGAACCGGCGGATCAGGGCGACAGGGTCGTTCACTCCACCACCACCTTGCCACCCGCCAGCCACTTCGCCGTATCGCGCAGGTGCAGGTAGTACAGGCCGCTGGGTAGGCCGCTCACATCCAGTTGGCCGCGCAACTCGGTGGTGTTCGTTGGCACTTGTGCATGCAGCACCTCCTTGCCTTGTGTATCCAGCAGCAGGGCCTGCACCGCGCCCTCCAGCCGGTAGCCTTCCGGTAATGCAAGGCTCACCTGCACCTGTTCGTTGGCGGGGTTGG
>JADLAI010000074.1 GCA_020848295.1 Flavobacteriales bacterium | reverse complement strand
CGAACCTCCATTTCGTGTGGTCTTGAGTTCTTCCCGTAGGAATGCGTTCTCGGACTTCAAATCCTCGATGTGCGACTTGAGTTCGGCGACCAAGGCGGGATCCGCAGCATGGTACTGGTTGCCGTTACCGAAAACCGAATGGTCCTGAGTGCAGTGATTGAACACCATCTTCTCGTCGAAACTGAGCACCTCCACCAGGCTCATCTGGAAGACCTTCGCCACATCCTCCAGCAACTTCACGGTCCATTCGGCCTCCCCGCTCATGTAGCGGCTGAATTGCCGTTCGCTCATGCCCAACTGGCTGGCCATCCAGTCCTTGCTATACCCCTTCAGCAACATGATCTTCTCGATGGAACCTATCTTCATGGCACGCCTGATTTTTGACGCAATGTGTCCGAAACGCGACGCCAAGATACTTGCACGATCGAAAGGGGCGTTTGAGCTTTGTTATGCGCCAGAGAGCAACGACGACAACAGACGACGTGCATACCGTGAGGTAGCCTGAAGTTGGATGTTGGAAAGGTGGCAGGAAGGCGTGAGCGGTTGCCGAAAAGCTCGGAGAGAGTAGGTGACATAAAATTCAACGGTACCATGGCTAAGTTTGAGAATCTAAAGAGCCCACTGTTCGATGCCTTCTCCGGGCAGGAATTGAGCAAACGGCAAATGCTCTTCTTGGGTGGGGGCAATACGTGCAACTTGAACAATGGAGAGACTTGGAGTGCTGATACCTGCAACAACAGCCAAGGCAGCGGTACGTGTGCCGACGGCACGAACGATGATGCAGGCGGCACCTGCACTTGTGATGCCTACGTAGGTGGAAAAACCAAGTAGACACCCTACGCCCCCAGCAGCAACGTGCTGGGGGCACATTTACAGAACACTTCAGCGTTGCGGTACAAAGTATTCTTCGTTGCTCTCGCGGTTGGGCTTAGTTGCTCGGCACAGACCCGGTACTATGCCGACTACGTGAGGTTCGCATCGAGCTGTTCGATTCGAGGCTACTTCCAGGCCAGTGCCGCTCACTATGACAGCGCCTTTGCTCGTTTCGATGGATTTTCTGAGGATTACTACGCGGCAGCACGCGTGAATCAGATAGCAGGCTCGGAGCACCGAGTTGAACCGCTCCTTCGTTCAGCCATTCGAAGAGGCTTTGTGGATCTCGAACGGTTAAGTGCTGATAGCGTCTTCCAGCCCTTCCGCAAAACGGCGAGCTACCAAGCTCTTGTGCGAATTCTACAGGACACCCTCCTTGCGCAGCAAGAAAAACTCAACCCGCAACTGATCAAACGACTTGAGAAGCTCAGAATACTCGATCAGGAGCCTCGAACCATGCTCTCTAGGCTTGGTGAGCAGTTCTCGGATACCTCACAACAGATAAGGGACCTCTGGCGGGTGATCCGCTATTTAGACTGTACGAATGTCGATACCCTAGAGAACATAATTGGCGAGTTCGGCTTTCCTGGCATCGATCAAGTTGGACCTGAGGGCAACAAGACGGCATGGCTCGTTCTACAGCATGCCGATGCCGATGTAATGGAAAGGTACAATGACACATTCCAGCATTCATGCCAGCAGGGCCTGACACCAATGAGGTACTACGCATACTTCTACGACCGGTTACTCATCCTACGGGGGAATGCCAAGGTCAAGTATGGCTGCGTTTTCGCACGCCACAGTGATGGAGAATATTACATGGATGTGGAGGACTCAGGATGCATCAATCGTATTCGCGAGTCCGTTGGGCTCGAGCCATTGGATTCGTACCGAGTTGAGGAGAACTGCCCATAGTAGACAGCGATCATGGTTCTGATCATCTCGTCCGAAACGCTGACCACCTGTGACGTTATGGACTGGCTCGTCTCCAAAGGAGTGTCATTTCTGCGGGTGAACGAACGCGATCGCCCATTGAGTGACATCAGGATACGCTTCTCGGGAGAAGTTGATTGCGAGGTGGATATTGTCGCCGAGGGGAAAACGATCCCACTATCCAGCATCAACGCCGTGTTTGTCCGGCATGGCTTCCTTGATATGCTTCCCCGCTCGCCTGATGAGGCCTTGCGCGCCTGGCCGGACCTCGAACGCAACGATCTAGAACAAAGGAATGCGCTCTTGGACTTCATTCATTACCTGTTCCAACGAAGGCCATCCTTGGGCCACATTGGTCATCAGGATACGAACAAACTCCTCACCTTGAACATCGCGCAAGAACTAGGTATACAAGTCCCACGCACGCTCATCACGACGAAGAAGTCGGATGTCATCGTGTTCCGCGCCGAGGTCGGCCCCATCATCTGCAAGGCCATTCAGAATGTTGCGCATCTTCTGCTGAACGGCGTGGGCTATTTGAACTACACCGAGGAGGTATCGCAACGGGGACTAGCAGATCTTCCCGAACGGTTTGCGCCAAGCAAGTTCCAGGAAAAGCTGAACAAGGCCTTTGAGGTTCGAACGTTCATCCTCGGTCAACGGATCTTCAGCATGGCGATTCTATCCCAGAATGACCCACAGACATCGATCGACTTCAGAAAGTACAACTTGAAGAAGCAGAACCGAAGTGTCCCTTATCAGCTCCCCGCACCCGTGGAGGCCAAACTCCTGCAATTGATGAAGCGCTTAGGCCAGAAAACTGCTTCTCTCGATCTCGTGGTCACTCCCTCCGGACGATACGTGCTTCTAGAGGTTAACCCCGTTGGCCAGTTCGGCATGGTGTCAAACGCTTGCAACTATCACCTGGAAGAGCATGTTGCCGACTTCCTATTTGCAATGGACGCGGCAAATGCGCCACCCGAAAACCAAAGGACCGCATGAGTTCAGAAAACCGCACCCCAGAGCAACTTCGGCAGTTCCTAATCGCCCATGAGACACAACTCCCAATTACACTTCGTTACATCTCTTCCCAGCAGGAGGCTACTGGACAACCTGTTGAAGTCGACCTCCCTGAACTGCTAAAGCCGTACGTATCCGATCACTATCAAACGGACCTCCGAGCACACCGCCCTTTCTACAAGGCGATAACGTTCTAGTATGAACCATCAAGCCTTTCGATACATCTCGAACTGCCCGATAGTAAGTGGCTACCGGCGTGCCTGTGTGTACGACCTGCCAAGACGGGTCTATGAGGTCGTTCCACTGGCATTCGCGGAAATGATGCGGTCCATAGATGGGTCATGTGATTGGGCAGCTTGGATCGAAGCGCGACCCGAACCGGTCATTGCTCAACAGTACTTGGAACACGCGTTAGACTCTGAGTACGCCGTACTTCTGGAACCAAGTCTTTCAGAAGGATTCATTGCGATGGACTATGACTGGCGCGCACCTGCGCAGATCACCAACGCCGTGGTGGATATCGATCGCCAGTCCGTCTGGGGGCCGAGCCATGTTCGAGTACTTTGCGCAGTGCAATGTCATTACGTGCAATTCAGGATCCTGGAGAGATTAGAGTATTCATGGGTCGTGGACATACTCAACTCCTTTGACCGCTCTCACGTTGATCATATTCAACTACTTCTACCGGCGTCATATGCTGACGATCGCGAATGGATGCAGTCCTTGCTAGATCAGCATCCCAGATTGAATTCCATTCGCGTCTACGGCGTGCCTCAGACTGGCGAACGCTATTCAGATGCCATCATGCGACCTATAATCTGGATGGGCTCTTCGCTGGACGAATATGGCCCAGCCAAGGAACGAATGGTCATAACCATGACTCTCTTCTGTGAATCTCAGTCACGTCACAACTATTTCAATCGAAAACTCCATATCGCAAAAGACGGTGCGATCGGGAACGCTCCGGAAACTTCAGGTCGCTTTGGAAACATGAACGACATCCGTGACGGACAAGAAATGATCGCCATCGTTGAGCGCCCGGAGTTCCAGACATATTGGAGAGTGAGCAAGGAGATGATCGATGTATGCAAGGAATGCGAATTCCGATTCATGTGCATGGACAACCGCATTCCCCAACCTCGTGCTTCCGAAACTTGGTTCCACGAGAAGGAATGTCCCTACAACCCTTATATCTGCAAATGGAAGGGCGAGGAAGGCTACCGCACCTTAGCAGAATGCGGTGTGGTAAGCAACGCTGAGGGCTTCAGCATCGATCACGAACGCATCGCAGCGATCAACACCGAACTCTGGGGTGAATGAGCTTCCCCTTCCATCAGCAGCCCGACCACATGGACTGCGGCCCCACTTGCCTACGCATGGTGGCTCGCTACCACGGCCGGTCCGTTGCGTTGGAAGAGATGCGCAAGCGGAGTGAGACCACCCGAAGCGGGAGCAACTTACAGGCCATGGCCGAGGCGGCCGAAACGCTGGGCTTCCGCACACTGGGGGTAAAGGTTTCGTTGGAGAAAGTGCTGGTGGAGCAGCCCTTCCCGTGCGTCATCCACTGGAACAGCAGCCATTTCGTGGTACTTCACAAGGTTTCAGGTGTAAGGCGTTCTCTCCTTCCCCTTGGGAGGAGGGGCCGGGGGATGAGGGTGCATGTAGCGGATCCCGCCCACGGCCTGCTCACCTACACCGAGGCCGAGTTTCTGGAGCACTGGATCGGCAAAGGCGCCACGCGCGAAAGCAAGGAGGGTATCGCTTTGCTGCTGGAACCCACACCGGCCTTCTATGCGGCTAAGGACGACACTACCGACAAGTCGCGCGGCTTCGGTTTCCTGTTCAAGTACCTCACGCCGCACAAGAAGTTCCTCTTTCAACTGGTGGTCGGCCTGTGCGCGGCCAGCCTCATCCAACTCCTCATCCCCTTCCTCACCCAAAGCGTGGTGGATGTGGGTATTCAGCATCGGGATATCCGGTTCATCTGGCTGGTGCTCTTCGGGCAGCTCTTCCTGTACTTGGGCAGCACGG
>JADLAI010000073.1 GCA_020848295.1 Flavobacteriales bacterium | reverse complement strand
TCTCCATTCTCCATTCTCCATTCTCAGTTCTCAATTTCAATCAATTCCCCGCTTCGAGATCAAGTTCGCAAAAAGCCGGTACGCTCCCGGCACTCCCGCAGGCAATTGCCGGAAGAAGCTGATGCCCGTGTACACATAGCGTCCTTTGCCATGGTCGCAGGTGACAAGCCCGCCGTTCAGCGGTTGTTCGCCCGGGTCGTTCCAAGCGATCAGCGGCGTGTAGTGCGGATCGAGGTCGCCGAGGAAGTACAAGCCACGTTCCTGCACCCAGCCCTCGAAATCGGCGGCCGTGATCTTGTTGGGCGTGTTCAGCAGCGGGTGCTTGGGGTCGAGGAAGGTGGGCGGCGCCTCCTCCACGGTCACGCGGTCGCGGGTGATCTTGAACGGGTAGGGACCGAGCGTCGCCGGGTCGATCACGAAATCCGCCACGCCGGATACGCTGAAGCGCGGTGTGGTGTTGTATTGGATCACCAATGTGCCGCCATCCTCCACGTACTTCAGCAGTAGGGGATGGGCTTGCTTCAACTCCTTCGCGGTGTTGTAGGCACGGATACCGGTGACGATGGCATCGTACTTCTTCAGGCCTTCCGCGGTGATCAATGCGGGATCGATCATCTCCACGGTGACACCGAGCTGTTCCAAGGCTTGCGGCACATCATCGCCGGCGCCTTTGATGTAGCCCACGGTCTTCGCGGTGGTCTTGACATCCAGCGGCACCAGCTTCACTTCGGCGGGCGTGTAGTACACCTGCGGCATGATGTGCGGGTAGTCGATCTCGTGCAGCGTACGATCCGCCTTTCCCTTGGGGCCGACGAATTCGAACTGGGCCGCACCGGGCTTTGCGTTCGCCGAAGGCATCAGCTGGAAGGTGATGGTCTGCCGCTCATTGCGCTGCGCGATGTTCACGAGCTTGATGTCCTTCGTGGTGCCCCAGCCTTCGGGCAAGGTGACGTTGAGTTGGCCGGTAAGGCTGTCGGTGAGGGCTTCCACCTCCACCTCGATGGTCTGTGTGCCGCCGCGCGCGATCAGGTTGTTCACCTTCGGGATCACCGAGGCAACGGGTGTGACGTACACCGGGCGGATGCGTTCGCCGTCCACGCGATCGACCCATTTGTAGGTGGGGAGGACCGATCGCGATACAACGGCATTGGTGTCCGTGCTGGGCCGGATGAACATGTCGATCCTGCGTTGGTCAGCAGGCCGACCGATCTCTGATCCGGAATTCAGCTTGTATAGATTCCCATGAGGTTGCCGAAGCCAGAATGGTTCATCGACATAGTAGCTGGTAACCTGGTCCTCGAACGAAAGCGTCAATTTTCCGAAGGCCGGTATGTTCTTCGATCCCAGTTCGGGATACGCTTGCTCCCAATTCCTGTTCGTGGATGCATCCAATAGATGCAGAGGAACATCGCTCCGGTTCGTGATGACCATTTCTGAGGCCACATGCCCTTGACCGATCAAAGCGCGCGGTGCAATTGATTCGATGGAAAGGCCCAAGCAATCACCGATCGATCGGTTCACCTCATCCACCTTGTGGATCACCGGGTCCCAAACGCTCTTCGGGCTGGGCATGTTCTTCTGTAGATCGATCAGTCCGGGAATGCTTTTCGAGGGCTCCAAGGGGGAGTACACGGAGATCACTGATCGGATCCGCTCGTTGAACTCAGGTCTTCCGACCCGCCCCCACGTCATGTCGATCCCCTCGAACATGTCCTTCGTCTTCGGCCGGTCACCCTTCACGAACTTCAAGTATTCCAGCGATTCTCCGCGTGTTTCCGCCGCACCGAAACCCTGGCTCTTGTGCATACTACGGCTGCGCCCGGCGATCTCGGTGTAGCTCACGCCCAGCAGCGGATCGTAGCCACCTACATCCACGGTGAACCAATCGGGGTCGGTCTTCGCGAATTCGGCCAGGTCCTTCTTCCACCAGGTGCTGCCGTTAAAGAAGAGGCGGCGTGGCTGCCACACTTCCAGCCCTTGTTCCAGTTGCTCAGGAAAGGCTTTCGGATCACCGGCCAGATCGAAGGCTTCTTCGGCGAGGATGGCGCTGGCCTCGTGGTGGCCATGCCCCGCGCTGCGGTCGGGCGCGAAACGCGTGATGATCACATCGGGCCGGAACATGCGGATCACACGCACCACATCGCTGAGCACTTCCTGCTTGCCCCACTTCTCAAAACTCTCGGCGGCGTTCTTTGAGAAACCGAAGTCCACGGCACGGGTGAAGAACTGTTCTCCACCATCGATACGCCTCGCCTCCAGCAGTTCTTGTGTGCGGATGATGCCGAGCGCATCGCCCAGTTCGGGGCCGATCAGGTTCTGCCCACCCTCACCACGGGTTAGGCTGAGGTAGCCGGTGCGCACTTTCTTCCCGTTGGCGAGCCACGCGATCAGGCGGGTGTTCTCATCGTCGGGGTGCGCGGCGATGTACAGCACGCTGCCCAGCACGTTGAGCTTCTGCATGCGATGCAGGATCTCGGCGGCGTTGGGCTGGGTGGGGGGGCGTTGGGCGGAGGCGGGAAGGGTGAATGGTGAGGCGAGATGAAGAAGGGCGACCGCGAGGAGGCGCAGTGCCCGGGAACGGCGGAAGTACATGGCCGCAAGGTACCCATTCGAGTGCCGGACACTGGTTCCGGATCACCCTGAACGATTCACCCCGTCCAAGCCTGATCCATGCTGCAGGTAGGTCTATTTTGTGACGGAATGGTCGGCGCTGAAAAGTGGATCTCACCGTTCCATCTGAGGGTGGGACTGTTGCTTCTCCTGCTGGGGGCGGTGCCGTTCACTGTCCACGCGGGATCGGGCCGTCCTTTGTCCACCGTAGCGGACCTGTTGTTGGATGGGGTTCAGGCCGGAGAGCGTTTCGGCGCCAGCATGGCCACGGCCGGTGATGTGAACGGCGACGGATACAGCGACCTGATCGTGGGCATGCCGGACCACGACAATGGCGCCTTGGTGGATGCTGGCCGGGTGATGGTGTTCCACGGCTCTCCAACGGGTCTTTCGGCCACACCTGCCTGGACCGCCGCAGGGACGTTGGCCAGTGCTCGTTTCGGGCATAGCGTTTCCACGGCCGGGGATGTGAATGGCGATGGCTATAGCGACATCATCATCGGTGCGCCGGGACATGCTGGGCAAGGCGCGGTGTTCGTGTACCATGGTTCGGCGCTCGGGCTACAAGCCACAGCCGCCTGGACCGCCCTGGGCGGGGAGGCCGGCGCAGGTTACGGCACCAGTGTGGCGCTGGCGGGCGATGTGAACAACGACCTCATCAGCGATGTATTGGTGGGTGCCCCGCTGGCCAACGAGGGTGGTGCCGACCGGGGCAAGGTGTATTGTTACCGGGGCTCGGCGGGTACGGGGGTGGTTACCGCACCCTATTGGACCTGGAGCGGTGTGCAGGACAATGGCCAGTTCGGGTTCAGTGTGGCCGGGGCGGGCGACCTCAACGGCGATGGTCGGAGCGATGTGGTGGTGGGGGAGCCGTATTTCGGAACCACTACCCCATTGGTCCGTGGCCGGGTCAGCATCTTCCATGGCAACGGCGCGGGATTGTCGTTGAACGGCACACGCGAGGGCCAACTGTCCAACAACCACTTCGGCTACGCGGTTTCCGCAGCGGGAGATATGAACGGTGATGGCTACGGCGAACTTCTCGTTGGTGCGCCGGGGGTCACCTCGGGGCGCGGCCGTGTATATGCTTACCGCGGTGGGGCCAGTGGTATCGAAGCTACGGCCACCTCGACATATACCGGTGGAACAGGCACCAATGGCCG
>JADLAI010000072.1 GCA_020848295.1 Flavobacteriales bacterium | reverse complement strand
CGGCGCTCTGTTCAGTCAGGTCGGCTTCGCCAGGATCCAACAGTCCGGTGCCCGGCTCGGTCGCCTTCTGCGGGCGGGTCATCAAAACGCATGCGACGACAATGGTGATCCGCGATCGGTGGTGAGCGTTCTGTTCAGCACGGTATCCGAATACATCACGGTCCAGTTTACGCCCATATCGGTGGACTTGAGGATATGGTAGTTGTCATCATCTTGGTCATCACCGTCTTCATACCTCGTGGCACGCGTGCAGATGGATGCCACATCGCCGTCGAAATGGATGTCCGTCACCGAATTGTATCCTACTGAGCAGGTGACGAAGATCCGTACTCATGCGGCGTAGCGAACCTCCGGGTGCTGGAAGTACTTGAGGATGCGCTGGGGCTGTCGCTGAACACTGCGGTAGTGTGCCAGGATGGCCCTTACCATTTGTTCTTCGTTCTGTGCTGGCGGCTTGTCTCCCATCTCTCTCTTGAGGTCGGCGTTGGCCACCTCCACGGGGTTGATCTCCGGGGAGTAGCTGGGCAAGTAGAAGATCTCGATGCGCCCCTTGTGCTTGAGCAGCCAAGGGGCGAGGACCTTGGCGTGATGCACCCGGAGATCGTCCACGATCAGGAACACCTTGCGCTTGGTATCCTTGATCAAGCGGGAGAGGAAGCGATTGAAGCAGCGTATGTTCAGCACGCCCTTGAAGACCATCCAGCGCATGCCCCCGCGCGCGCTCGCCGCCGAGATGATCGAGCGCCCGAAGCGCTTGTTGCCAACGTGAACGATGGGCGTGTGCCCGCGCTTGGCGAAGCTGCGTCCGCGCACATCGTCACTACGCACTCCGGTCTCATCGCCCCAGAGGATCTCGGCGCCTTCAGCCTTGACCCGCTTGGCGATAGCCGGGTAGACCCGCTCCTTCCAACGGCGCACTTCGGCCGGGCGCTGCTCCATCGCACGCCGCATGGGCTTCTGCGAAGTGAACCCCCAGCGCCGCATATACTCGGTCATGGTGCGCGTAGCCAGTTCCACACCGTAGCGGTCCTTGATCAACAGCCGCACGGCCTTGCGTGACCACAGTGCATAGGGAAGCTTCAACTGATCGGGCATCTTGTCACTGATCAGCCGTTGTGTCTCGCGCTGCTGCTCATCTGTCAGCAAATGCCCGCTGCCCTCAGGTCGGCCGGTGCGCTTGGTCTCCAAGGCTCGCCAACCCTTCTTCTTGTACAGTTGCCACGCACGGTTGGCCGCATGCCTGCTCATGCTGCATTGTGCGGCCGAGTCCTTCAAGCCCAGGCCGTTCAACCGGCAACGCACCACTTGCTTGCGCCGCTCGATCAGCGCATCATCGCTCAGGCTCCTTGAATCGGTTCTGTTCATACCCGCCTCGATCCACAGATCGTGCTGATCGTCAGCTTCTTTGATGCCGCTATGGTGGTGGGGCAAGTATTACATGATGACGGCATTTTGGGCCCCCAAGCGCAGCCTGGCGATTCTTTAGGCCATCGCGCGCGGCGGGTGCCCTGGGAGGCCGGCAGCCCGTGTTCACTCCTTCACCCATCGCCCCTGCACGGTGCGTCCCGCATGGTCAACGGCTTCCACGTGGTAGAGACCGGAAGCCAAGCCGCCCGTATCCACCCAGCCTCCGCTTTGCACGGTGCGTGCCAACGCACCTTGTGCGTCCCACATCCGCACAAGTACGGGCAGAAGCCCGTCCGCAAGGGATATCCGAAAGCCATCGCGCCCGGGGTTCGGCACAAAGTGCGGGGCATTGCGCGCCTGTTCATGGATGGAGGCCCCGTCGTTTTGCACCAGTTCCCACAAGACCAATCGTCCGTTGCCGTCGTCGGAGGCGTAGCTCATCGTTTCGGCGAACGTACCATTGTTGATCGGTACGGTGGCTGCCGGCGCCAACACCACGTTGGCGAGGTAGGTGCTCATGGTAAGCTCATGGCGCGTGGCGGTGCCGGTGCCCCAGGGCAGGTTGTTCACGTTGATCGAAATGGTACCATTGTTCGGGGAGGGATCCGGTGCGGGAAGTACGATGTACACGGTGTCGGCGTCCGGGGTGCGGGCCGCAAGGGCCATGTAGGGCGTGTCCACGCTGCACGCCAGGCGGTCCGTGGAGCCCAGCAGCCGGTTCATCGCCATGTACGCAAAGGCCGCAGGCTTGGGCGCGAAGGTGGGCTTGGAGTAGAACATGCCCAAGCAACAGGTGGCGGAGGTGGTGTCGTTGTCGGTCATGCTTGCCGCGTGCGCCATCACGTAGCCGCGGTCGTTCATGTCAATGATGGCCTTGATCCGGTCCAGCCCGTAGTCCAGGCTGTTCCAACCGGCCGAACCGAAGGCGGGGTCCAGGATGCCCCATTCGGCGTTGATCAGGTCCGCATTCGGGAAGAATTCGTCCCGCCATCCCTTGGCCATGGCCGCCTTGGTGCTGTCGTAGCCCCCTGACCCGTTCGCGTAGGGGTGTACGCTGATGAAGTCCATGCGGGTGGAACTGTCCCTGGCCATGGAAAGGAATTGGATGGCGAAGAGGTTCAGGAAGCTCTGCATCGCGAAGCTGCAACAACCGAGCTTCACATACGGCGAAAGGTCGGGGTCTGCTTCCACCTCATCGGCCAGGGCGGACATCATGTTCTCCAGCTCGGCCGGGGTGCCGTCCCAGAATGGCGTGAATCCCGGAAATTGGTCCGGTTCGTTCCACACCTCGAACCACGTGACGCCCCGGGTGGTGTACAGGTGCTTCACCAATTGATAAAAGACGCGGCCATAGACCAGTGGGTCCACAGGGGGCGCCTGGCGGATCCCATTGTCCCAGCCGAGCAAGTGGCAGGGCGGGTCCCAATACAGGCACGGAAAATAGGCAGGTGTGTCCACGCTCGCCAAGGTGAAGGGCATGGAGGCCATGTCCAGGAACGGTTCCGCGCCCATGGCATGCACCACGTCGATCAACGAATCCACGTAACTGAAGTCGTATTGGTCCGGGTCATTGGCCCCGGCCATGGTGTTCGGCCCGCGGTAGAACTCGGTCCAAAGATCTTTCAGTACCGTGGTATCGGTGGAATAGCTGTCCGCGCTGTGCGGGTCATCGAAACGTGCGGTGGACACGCGGACGAAGCGTGGCTTCAAGCGTGTCATTTCACTGCCGAATGCCGGATCGTCGATGTACTGTGCATGCGGACCTGACACGCTGGGGTTGCCGCCGGCACCGAAGAGCAATTGCACATCGTAGTGGTCGCCCCACAAGGGAACGATGGTGCCGGTAACGGACGAAGCATCCACGGAGATGTTGATCTGCGCGGCCAAGGATACGGGCAGTGCGCATGCTGCGACCAATGCAAGCTTGAACCCGGTCATCGCAGCCACCAAGTTACGGCATCGGTGCTGATGCTGGAAGGATCTTCCCGCGATACGGCTCAGTAGCAATACCTCCCCTCCGCGATCATCTTCTTCGCCACCAGCTTCCGCAGCTCGGCCGTGTTGATCGGCGTGTTCTTCGCGAAGCGCTTGGCGCCCATCAGCATGGCGCGTTGCTCATCGCCCTCGGCGAAGTTGTTCACGGCCTCCTTGGCGTACTTGTGGATCCGGTCCGCCGCATCGTGGATGTAGAGCTGGCACATGGCAAGTTGCTCCGCTACTTTTTCACTGCCCT
>JADLAI010000071.1 GCA_020848295.1 Flavobacteriales bacterium | reverse complement strand
GGCTCCGGATGGGAACATGGGCGGTCCACAAAGCCAGCTCCCGGACCAACTGGATGTAGGACTTCGCGAACACGATGTGGTGGACGTCGCGTAATGATCACCCCATGTGCAAAGTGGATCGGACCCCGTTGATGACCACATGAACAAGAGTCAAGTGTAAGGATATGGATCGATATATTCCCTGATCAGCATCAGGCCAGCTACTGGGCTGGAGGTCCGGAAAGAGGGGTCAATGAAAAAGCCCTGCATCAAGGCAGGGCTTTTTCAGGATGCAAGACAGGCTTCAATACTCGTCCTCGTTGAAGAAGAAGTCCTCCTTTGATGGGTAATCCGGCCAGATGTCCTCGATCGTCTCGAAGATCTCCTCATCATCCTCGATCCCTTGCAGGTTCTCCACCACTTCGAGCGGTGCGCCGGTGCGCATGGCGAAATCGATCAGCTCGTCCTTGGTGGCGGGCCAGGGTGCATCCTCCAGGTACGAGGCGAGTTCCAGTGTCCAGTACATCGATAGGCCGTGTTAGGGTCCGTGAAATTGGCCGCAAATATAGCCGGATCACCACGTGGTGCCGCCCGACTTTTCAACCGACCGGAAGGGCCCTATTGACGCGGGTTCCAGGGGGTATCGGCCACGCCATGCACATGGGCGATGTGCCGGGCCAGCACGAAGAGCAGGTCGCTGAGGCGGTTGAGGTAGCGTACCACGATACCTGGCACGGCCTCCGCAGCGGCCAGGGTCACTGCCAAGCGTTCGGCCCGTCGGCATACCGTGCGGCACACGTGGGCCTGTGAGGCCGCGAGGTCGCCTCCTGGCAGAATGAATTTCCGCATTTCCGGCAGTTCCTTGTCCATGGCATCCATCGCGGCCTCCATCGCGGTGATGTCCGCCTCGGTCACCTGGGGCACCTTGAACTTCTCGGCTTGCTCTTCGCTACCACTGGCCAACCGGGAACCCAGGCTGAAGAGCTTCTCCTGGATGGGGACAAGAAGCTTATCGCGCGTTCCCTTGGCGTGGTCACGCAGGAGCCCAAGGTGGCTGTTCAATTCATCCATGGTGCCGTATGCCTCGATGCGGATGCTGTCCTTCGGCACACGCTGCCCACCCAGCAAACTGGTCTGGCCCGTGTCGCCTGTCCGGGTGTAGATCTTCATGGTCGGATCAGTCTATGAGGGTGAACGGTGCATAGGTGCTCAGGTGGTTTTCCCTGCACCCTCACGCACCTTCATCCTTTCATTGCAGTTCATCAGTAACGCAGGGTGAAGTGCTCCTTCACCTGTTCCGTGCGCAGGAAGGCAAGACCCAGGTCGTACAGGTCCACGGTGACGGTGATCCGGGGGTGGGCCTTCACCCAGGCCCACGCCTGTTCCATGCCCCGGCTCCAGTGGATGTCGTCCAGCACGAGTATAGTGCCCGGATGCGCGAACCCCAGGATGGCCTCGGTGTATTCCATGGTGGGTTCCAAGGCATGATGCCCGTCGATGAAGGCAAGGTCCACCGTGCCCATTTGGCGCAATACCTCGGGCAACCGGCTGCGGAAACTGCCCAGTACGGTATGGATGTCGCTACGGCCGGACCGATCGAAGTGGTGCTGTGCGAATCGTTGGGTCTGGGGACAGCCCTCGATCGTGTGTACCATGCCCTCCTCGGCCCCCAAGGCGAGGTACAATGTGGTGATCCCGAACGATGTGCCGAGCTCGAGTACCTGCTCGGCCTGGAAGTACCGCGCCAACCGGTAGAGGAGCCGCGCCTGGGCCGCAGGCTTCAGGGCGGTGCGTGCGATCTCGCTCACCGCTCGTGTAGGCCGGTGGAACACCCGGGAACCGGCGCCGAGGTCGTTCACCGTGATGGTCTGGTCGCTTTCGAGCAGGTCGGTACGTAGGGCCTCAATGTGCGCGAACTCCGGAACTTCAACACCGGGTCGTAGCACATGGGTGATGAGGTCGTATACGAAAGGGCTGTGTATGCCATGGCGACCACGGGCTTTCACCAGATGTTCCAGGTAACTGCCGATCCGCTTGAGTTGTTCGCCCATGCACCAAGGGTCCAGAACGGGTCCCGATCAAAGGTAGGAGGTCACTTCTTCGCGAGCTACCCTCGGCCCGTTGGCCGCGAACAACGCCATGTTGGTCTCAGTGCCGCGCACGCACCGCCTTGCTGGCCTCACGGAAATACCTGAGCGGCACCCACAGCATCCCGAAGCACTCACCCCCTTCCTTTTCGAGGTGTTTGTGGTGCCGCTTGTGCGCCTTGCGGATCCCCAGGAAATAGACGTTCCGCGTGTTCCGCAGCCACTTGATGCGTTGGTGGATGAAGACCTCGTGCACCAGGAAGTAGGCTATGCCGTAGATGAGGATGCCCAAGCCGATCCAGAACCAAGGCGCGTGCAGGCCCTGGCTGGAACCCACCGCGAACAGCGCGATCGAGGGTGCAGCGAATATCAGGAAGAAGAGGTCGTTGCGCTCGAACACCCCAAAGTGGTCCTTCTTGTGGTGGTCCGCATGCAGGTGCCACAAGAAGCCGTGCATCACGTACTTGTGTGTGGCCCAGGCCACCCCTTCCATCAGAACGAAGGTGATCGCGATGATCCCGATGATGACAAGTATGCCCATTGCCCGGATCGGACCACCCACAAGTGGTGGTTCATCGACCGAAGATACCCCCTGCTAATTTGGATGTGGCGATCGGTCGGATAACCGGACCTGTGCGCTCCAGGCCGGAACATGGATCAGCCGATCACTTCCAGTTTCGGGTAGCGCTGCTTCCAGGCAGCGAGCGCTTTTTGGGAGGAAACGGTGATGATCGTACGCGAATCGAGGCGCACCTTGATCTCCTTCACTCCCGCTTTGATCGGACGTTCCAGGATGATCGCGGGTTTCTTGCGTGGCATTTGATTATCTGTTGGGCTATGATCGTTCGATCACTGCAGGTTTGAGGAGGCCCGTGCGCACCGATCACAAGGTGCGGTACAAGCTACCAGGATGAGGGTCCGTCCTTCCGACCGGGCACCGTTCGCCTTCCACCCTTCGGGCAGCGGCCGACTCATGCGTTCAGGTCCCTTTGGTGGCATGTCGTTCTCGGACTTCGTTCTACTTCCGGTGCCGGCTGTTCAGCAAGAACGGTACCGATCGGTCCTTTTCCCTGATGTACGTGCTGGCACCTTGCATAGTTCGCATTCTTGATCGGATTAACTGGCAAATTGACATTGTTTAACGCGGAAAGTGCTATCCTGGCATTCCAAGGTGGTCTATGTTCGGC
>JADLAI010000070.1 GCA_020848295.1 Flavobacteriales bacterium | reverse complement strand
CTTCGCCGCGCGCAACGTGCGCATCGCGCTGATGCAGAACAGCGCCGTGGCATTCACCGTGGCCGTGGACGACACGCCGCGCGCCCGCCAGCTGATCGAGGAGCTGGGCAAGGAGTACGAGGTGCGCTACAATGAAGGCTGCGAGCTGATCACCGTGCGCCACTTCGACGAGGCCACCTTGGCAAGCCTGTTGAAAGGCAAGGAGCCGCTGATCGAACAGCGCTCACGCGTTACGGCGCGGTACGTGGTGAAGACGGCTTGAACGGCATGTAGCTTCGCAGGATGCAGCGCAAGGAGACACGAACGTGCCACATCCCCCACCTACTGGTCCTGATCGCCTACCTGGTCGCGGTTCCAGTCCTGGCGCAACGGCCATCGACACGAGCGGTGGCGGATTCCTTGAGGGTGATGGCCCACACCTACAGGACGGCGATCGTCCTGGCGGATTCCGCACGGGACACGACCGCAGCGATCCAGGCACGAATGGACCTTGCGGCCATCAGTCGTTCGAGGGAGGCGGAACAGTTGCTGCTGACGGCGATCGACCTGGCTGTGGCAGGGCATCGATGGGAGGAGGAGTACCGGGGGCGGCATGTACTGGTCGAGCAGTTGGTGGGCCTGGGCCAATGGCGTCCGGCTTATGAGCAGATGCGGTGGGTCGCACGGATGGATTCAGCTCGACGGGTCGATGTGACCGGGACAGCAAAGACCACTGTTGCAGCGATGGAGGAGCGGACCATTTCGGTGCGGGACAGCCTTATCGCAGCATCACGCGCAGCCCGAAGCAACGCCGAGGACCGCGTGCAACAAGCTCAGGAGGAAGCGGAGCTCTGGATGTGCGTTGCATGGGGCACCATTTTCCTGGCGCTATCAGTATTGGCTGTCGTCCTCTATAAGCACCGGCGTTCCATCGGGCGGTTGGAGGCCGGTATCGCCGAACTGCGTGCTGAGCTCAATGGCTTGGTGGACCGATCGAAAAGTCGCTCACTTGACCCCATTCCGCCACAGCCCGCCACGACGGCTCCCGCACCACCACCACCATCATCAGTGCTGGAGGAGCCACCCACGACCGGAAAGGACGACCCATTGGTATTGGCGATGTTCCGAAAGCTGGCACCGGAACGTCTTGCTACGTTGCGCGATGCACGCGCCCGTGGGGATCATGAGAAAGTGCGTCGGGTGGTATATACGCTGAAGCCCCAGTTGGCGAGCCTCGATCCACGGATCGCCGAGGTATGTGCGCGGATCACAGGGCTGGAAGCAGCGGAGGATAGCGAGGCGTGGAACAACGACCTCGACGCGTTGATCGCGACGATCGAACGGCGGCTGGGCACCGGTTAATCCCGACGCTCCACGATGCTGATGGCCCGTTCGGGATGGTCGGTGATGATCCCGTCCACACCGAGGTCGAGCATGCGCCGGATATCCGCATCCTCGTTGACCGTCCAAACCACCAGTTCCATCTCCTTTTCGCGCACGGCCTTCAGCAGGGCCTCATCGGCCAGCTTGAAGTGTGGGCTGTACACGTCCGGCACGAAAGTGAGTCTCGCGAGCTGCTGGTTCAAAGTGGCATCCCCTTCAACCAGGAAGCCGAGCGGGATCTCATCGCGTTCGGCGTGGATCACTTCGAGGATCGCGGGGTCGAAGGATTGGATCATGCACCGCTCGGTGATCCCCAGTCCGTCAAGTTCGGTGATCACGGCGTTTGCGAATGCACGCGGTTCGGGCTGGAAGGTACCGTAGAATGCGGGGTCGCTCTTCACTTCGATGTTGAACGAAGGCGGGGCCACTCCACTGAGCAGGGCATGTTCGTCCACTTCGGCCACCACCAGGCGCAAGGTGGGTTTGAAAGTGCCGCGTGTTTCACGGTCCGGGAATGCGGGATCCTCCAACGAGCCGCAGTCGAACTTGCGGATCTCCTCGGCGGTCATCTCGTAAAGGTTGAATGTGCGTTCCGTCCCTTCCGGGATCCGGAAGCCCTCCGGGGTGACGCACAGGTCATGCCGCATCCATGGTTCGTGCGAGACGATCAACTCACCATCCTTGCTCAGTACCACATCCATTTCCAGGTGATCGCAACCGAGTTCGGTCGCCTTGAGGAAGGCCGGCACGCTGTTCTCCGGAAGGTCACCACTGCAGCCACGGTGGCCATGGATATCGGGGTGTAGGTTCTTCTGTTGCATGCAGGAGGAGAGGAGGAGAGCGATGAGAACCGCTCCTGGTTCAGGACGTGCCATGTGGGAAATGGGAAAGGATCTTCTCGGCCAGTACCTCGGCCATCTTTACCTTGCCTTCATGGGTGACCCCCGCGATGTGTGGGGTCAGTATCACGCGTTCGTGCCGCAGCAGGCGGTCGAAGGTGGTAGGGTCGGTCGATGGATCGATGCCATCCAGGGCAGGTCGCTCGAACTCGAGCACATCCAGGCCCGCACCGATCACTTGACCAGCATCCAAGGCATCGAGCAAGGCGCGGGTATGCACCACGCCACCGCGTGAGGTGTTCAGGAACCAGACAGGCCGTTGCAAGCGTTGGAAAAGATCCGCACCGGCATAGTACGTGGTCTCCTGCGTCAGTGGAAGGTGCAGGCTGATCACGTCACTCTCACGCAACACTTGATCCAGGTCGCATTCCAACACCGTGCTGTCGCTAAAACCGCTGCGATACTTGTCATGACCGAGCACGCGCACACCGAATCCGCGCAACTTTTCCGCGAAGGCACTGCCCATTTGTCCGAAGCCGATGATCCCGACCGTCTTTCCCCGAAGGTCAGTGCCGCGCATCGTTTCCCGGAGCCAATTTCCGGAATGCACAGCGCGGTCCGCCGGGATCACGTGTTTCAGCATGGCGAGCAGAAGCAGCACACAGCTTTCCCCCACGCCATCGCGATTCCCCTCCGGGGAGTTCAACACCTTGATGCCCTTGTCCCGGCAATGTGCCACATCGATGTTCTCCAGGCCGGCGCCTACACGACCAACGAAGCGAAGGCCCGATGAGCTGTCGATACGCGCGGCGTCGATGGGCGAACTCCGGACCACGAGGCCTTCACAGCGGTCCAGTTCCGCTGAGCGTTCAGTGGCTGTCCTGCCATGGAGTTCCAGCACTTCGTGTCCTGCCCTGATCAGCTGCTCCGCAAGGATCGCATGCACGGGGTCCACGATACCGATGCGCATGGTCAGTTGAGGAAATGGTACATCACGTGTCCCACGGTGAAGTAGGTGAGCACCCCGAAGATATCGTTGAGCGTGGTGACGAATGGTCCGGTGGCGAGGGCGGGATCCACCTTCAAACGGTCCATGAGCAAGGGGATCACGGTGCCGAACATGGCGGCGGTGAGGATCACGGTGAAGAGTGCGATGCTCACGGTGTAGGTCAATGCCTGCGACTGGTCGAGAGCGAAGTTGATCGTGAAGATGGAGAAGCCACATACCAGGGCGGTCAGCAGTGCCACACGCAATTCCTTCCACATACGAGGTGCGATCCTCATATCCCCCATGCCACCTGAAGCGAGGCCCTGTACCACGATCGCCGAGGATTGCACCCCCACGTTCCCGGCTGTGGCGGCGATCAGGGGCATGAAGAACGCCATGGTCGGGTCGATCCGTAGTTGATCCTCGTATTGTGCGATGATGCGCGAGGTGATGATCCCGCCGGCAAGCCCGATGAGGAGCCACGGCAGCCGCGCGCGCACCTGCACGATGGGGCTGTCGGTGGCGTCCACGTCCTCGCTGATACCGCTGGCGAGCTGGTAGTCCTCGGTGGCCTCTTCGCTCATCACGTCCATCACGTCGTCGAAGGTGATCCGCCCGACCAGTGTGCCTTTCCCGTCCACCACGGGAAGCACCACCACGTCGTACTTCTTCATGCGGTTCACCACCTCCTCCACATCGGTATCCGTGTTCACCGAAACCGCATCGGTCCGGGCGATGTGTTCGATCAGGGTGCGGGTGCTCTCGGCACTGAAGAGCAATTCCTTCAGCGGAAGAATACCGCTTAGGCGGTCGTCCTTATCCACCACATAGATGGTGTACACATGGTCCACCTCCTTGGCCTGGCGGCGCATCTCCACGATCGCACGGGCCACGGTCCAGTCGGTGCGTACGATCACCAGTTCCTTGGCCATCAGGGCACCGGCGGTGCCTTCCGCGTACGTCAGCAGCTCTTCGATGTCCTCCCGGTGTTCCGGGTCATCGAGCAAGGCGATCACCTCGCGTTGTTTGTCCTCGCTCAGGTCGGCGACCACGTCGGCCGCGTCGTCCGAACTGATGTGCTCAAGAACGTCCTCGGCGATCTCGCGGCTGGTGAGCGACGCCAGGAGATCCTCGCGCAGCCCCTCGTGCAGTTCGAGCAGGACCTCGGCGGCCATCTCGCTATCCAGCAGGCGGTACACGTACACGGCCTCATCCAACTGCAGCTGGTCGATCACGGCCCCCACATCAGCGGGGTGCAGGTCGGCAAGCAGGGCCTGGATGGCCGAGTCCCGCCCCTGGGCCACATCGGCACGGAGGGCGTCCAACTGCGGGCGTGTGAACTCGACGGACATGGTGCGGGCCGATCGCACCAGGCCGATGGACCTGGCGGAAGGCGGGCGCGAAGCTACGAAGACAGGGTTGCGAGGGCTACCCCTGGCTGGCCAACGTAAGTGCGATGAAGTCCTGCACGGATAGCTGTTCGGCACGCTCGGTCCCATAAGGGGTCGGCACACCATGATCCAATCCTGGGAATCCCTTCAGGGCATTGTTGAGGGTCTTGCGCCGCTGGTTGAAGGCGGTTTTCACCAGACGGATGAAGCGGGCTTCATCACAAGGCATTGCGGTCACCGTGTTCCGTTTCATGCGCATCACCGCACTGCGTACCTCGGGCGGCGGTATGAAGGCTTCGCGTTCCACCGTGAAGAGCATCTCCATGTCATACCACACCTGCGCCAGCACGCTGGTGATGCCGTAGGTGCGGCTTCCCGGCCCGGTGCAGATGCGGTCTGCCACTTCCTTCTGGAACATGCCCACCATCTCCGGGAACCGATCGCGGTGCTCCAGGATCTTGAAGACGATCTGCGTGCTGATGTTGTACGGGAAGTTGCCGATCACCGCTATGGGGCCATCGGTGATGGAGTCCGGGTCCAAGCGCAGGAAATCGCATTCGCGAACCTCCACTTCGGGGTAGGTATGCTGTAGGAATTCCACGGATTCACGGTCCACTTCGTAGCACACGAGCGTCGTGTTCGGGCGATGTGAAAGGTGCTTGGTGAGCGCACCGGTGCCCGGGCCCACTTCGATCACATGGGTGTATCCACCGTGGCCGGTCAGGCTTTCGGCGATGCGTTGCGCGGCGGAATCCTCCCGTAGGAAATGCTGGCCGAGGTGTTTTTTGGCGCGGATGTGCATCAGTTGGTATGCACCACCTCCAACAATGTCCTGAACGCCGCGAACTTCCCGCCGTAGTGTTCCTGCGTCTCGGCTTGCAGGCGTGGCGCGTGCTCATCGCGGTACCGCTCGTAGGTTGCCATGTCGGCACAGGTGTACTGCACGGCGTAGGTGATGCCGCCTTCGTCATCGGCCAGTACGCGGCAGATGCGGCTGTCCAGGAAGAGCCCGGTGGCCATCACGTCGGGGATGTGCGTCTCCTTCATCCAGCGGAGCCATTCCGCATGTACATCGGTGTCCACGTTGATCGTGACGTTGTAGATGATCATGGATGTGGCGTGGGTGCTGGTGTTTCCGGTGGCCCATCGGGTCCATCCCCGCGCAACCGGCGATAGCGTGTGCGCGCTTCGGGCACGAAGATGCTGCCCGGCTGCTCGAATAGTAGCCGCTCGTAGATCTTCTTCGCGTTCTCGGGGTCGTTCAGCCGGTCCTCGTACAAGCGACCCAGATCGAGCAGGGCATTGTCCACCAGGATGTCCAGCGGATACAGTTCCAGCAACTTGGTGAGGTGCGTTGCGGCCTCTTCATACCGGTGCCGCGCATACGCCATCCGGTAGCGTTCGTAGAGGATATCGTCGCCCAGCGAATGGCCGGGATACGCAGCATCCAGTGAATCGAGCACGCTCAATGACTCATCATAGCGGTGCTGGTAGCGCAACAGTTCGGCGCGTGCGAAATAGCTTAGGGGTACGCTGTTGCTGTCGAGTCCCAGGTTGTCGGTGATGCGCAGGGAAAGCTCCATCGCATCGTTCGCGATCAGTTTGCTTGTGCTCGATTTCAGGACTTGGAGCTGGGCCTGTGCCCAGAGGAAATCACTGGCATAGAACGAGACCTTGGCATTGCGCAAGCGGGCTTCATGGCCGAGCATGTCGTGTTTGAAGTCGAGGTCAACCTGGGAGTAGAGCAACGAGGCCTCCCACATATCCCCGGCCAGTAGGTGTACATCGCCGAGGTCGAGTTTCAGTTGGGCCTTGGTCTTGGAATCGATCATCGGCAAAGCGATGCCCTCTTCCAACAGGGCGGCCGCACCTGCATGATCATTGAGGTAGTAGGCTTTCAGTTGGGCGCGGTCACGCAGCAAACTGATGGTTTGTGGTCCCAGACCCAGTTCGGTGATGGTGGAAGCCGCCCGCTGGTCCAGTTCCTGTAGATCGGTCAGCGCGGGTTCGGGCATGTCCGTGAGTTGCTCATAACGGGCCCGCACCGCCCCGATCCGTGCCTGTAGGTAGTTCGCGTCGTTGCGTCCCAGGTTCAACACATGGTCGAAGCACTTGAATGCGATGGCATGGTCGTCATTGGCCAAGGCGATCCGGGCGAGGTCCATCAAACGGGCACCCCCCTCATCCGATCGCTTGTCAAGGGCCTTGCTCTGCACGAAGGCGGCATCCAGGTCCTTCTGCTGGATGTACATCCAGATGAGCAGTTCAGGGTAGATCGTGCGTTGCGGGTCGCGCTGGATCCGACGAAGCAGTTCCGTTCGCAACACCTCTGAACGTTCGTCGCGCACTTCGAAGTCGATGGCACGCGACAAGGCGTTCTGCACGGCCTGTATGTACCCTTCGTTGTTGGCGAGCAGGTCCATGTATGCGCTCACCATGCGGGGCAGATCCCCTTTGGCCCCGTACAGGCTGGCGATCTCGTAAGCGAAGGATTGCCCGGCGGGCAGTGAGCGGCTTCCGCGTTCATAGGCCTGCAGGGCGCGGTCCAGTTCATTGGCCTGCTGAAAGGCGTTCGCCACGGTTCGCACCATGTTCTGGTCGCTCCCGATCAGTTTCAACGCCTTGTCGTATTCCCTTTCCGCCTTTTCCATTTCCCCGGCCGCCTTGTACACTCCGCCAAGGTCGATGAGGTACCGGGGTTCACCATTGGAGCGCCGGAGTTGCTCCTTCACCAACTTCTCCGCGGCCTCCAGGTCGTTCAGGTTGCGGTGGCTCTTCAGCAGTTGCTCGTAGTAGTACGTGTTCGGTGTTCGGCGGTACAGCTTTTCGTAGTACAGAATGGCTTTCGCATAGTCGCCCTGCTGGAAGTATTGCGCGGCCAATTGCTCGTCCATGCCGGGTTGTGCCATGGTCGCGCTCGGTAGTACGAGCGCAAGGACGAGAGCCGATATGATCGTTGCACACCTCATCGTTCTCCGATCCCGACCGGGGGTGTGGCCAGCAGGCTATCGATCCCCACCTGGCGCTCCAGGGCGCGCTGGTTGGCGCGGTGGTCTTCGATCACCTGGAGTACGCTACGCTCAAGGGCCTTTGCGGCGGTGGACTCCTTCGCGATCGCTTGCCGCACGGCATCCTCCTTCAAAGCGCCGTTGATCAGGTCGTTCCGCAGACGGGTGAGGCGTTCGCTGCCATGCGCCACGACCTGGCTCACCCGTCGGTGTTCCAAGGCACGCCGATGTGCCTCGCGCAGCTGCACGAACTGATCCCCGAGGGTGGCCGCGGTCGCCTTGTCCAGGGTATCACTGAAGCGATCGAGGAAACCGGCACGGGCGGCTCCCAGGATCGAGTCGGCGGTGGTGTAGCGATGGGTGTCCAACTCGTTCAGGGTGAGCCTTGCGGCGTGCAGGGTGGTGATCAGGCTGTCCACGGTGGCGATCTCGCGAGGATCGGCGGCGCGACGGCACGAGGCCAGGGAGCTTCCGATCAACGCGAAGAGGGCTGCGAACAGTATGCCACACTTCATGGGGTCACTTGCGTATCATGTCGAAGCCGGTGTACGGTTGCAAGGCCGCTGGTATGCGGATGCCTTCGGGTGTTTGGTTGTTCTCCAACAAAGCGGCCACGATCCGTGCCAGGGCCAGCGCGCTTCCGTTCAGTGTGTGCGCGAGCTTCGGCTTCTTGTCCTCACCGCGGTAGCGCAGTTTCAAACGGTTGCTCTGGAAGGTCTCGAAGTTGCTGATCGAGCTCACCTCCAGCCAACGCTGTTGCGCGGCGGACCACACCTCCATGTCGTAGGTCATGGCACTGCTGAAGCCCATGTCGCCGCCGCAGAGCAGCAGTTGACGATAGGGGAGTTCAAGTGCGCGCAGAAGGCCTTTCACGTGTTCCACCATCTCTTCCAGCACGGCGTAGCTGTTCTCCGGCTTCTCGATGCGCACGATCTCCACCTTGTCGAACTGATGCACGCGGTTGAGGCCGCGCACGTGCGCCCCGTAGCTGCCCGCCTCGCGACGGAAGCACGGCGTGTAGCCCACCAGCTTGATCGGCAGTTGCGCGGCGTCCACGATCTCGTCGCGGTAGAGGTTGGTGATGGGCACCTCCGCCGTGGGGATCAGGTAGAGGCCGTCCGCCGTGGCGTGGTACATCTGGCCTTCCTTGTCGGGCAGCTGGCCGGTGGCGAAGGCGCTGGCCTCGTTCACCATGTGCGGCGGGATGATCTCGCGGTAGCCCGCTTCCGTGGCCTTGTCCAGGAAGAATGCGATGAGCGCGCGTTGCAGTTTCGCCCCCTGCCCGCTGTACACGGGGAAGCCCGCGCCGGTGAGCTTCACGCCGAGGTCGAGGCTGAAGAGGCCGTATTCCTCGGCCAATTCCCAGTGCGGTTTCGCGCCGTCGTGCAACGTGGGTTTGGCGCCTTCCTCCATCACCACGGTATTTTCCTCGGGCGTGCGGCCCACGGGCACCTTCGCGCTGGGGGCGTTGGGGATGGTGCAGAGGTGGTCGTGCAGGGCTGTTTCCGCGTTGTCCAACTTCTCCTTCAGCGCAGCGGTGGCGGCTTTCAGCTCGGTGGTGCGGGCGCGGGCGGCTTCAGCCTCGTCCTTCTTGCCGCTCTTCATCAGTTCGCCGATGGTGCGGCTCAGGCCGTTCATCTCGGCCAGGCGCGCATCCAGTTCGGTCTGGGTGCTGCGGCGTACATCATCCAGTTCGCGGGCGGTATCGAGCAGGGCCTTGGCGTCGATGTTCCGCTTGTTCAGGCGTTGTTCGGCTTCTTCACGGTGTTCCCGCAGGAACGTCAACTCCAACATGGGGTG
>JADLAI010000069.1 GCA_020848295.1 Flavobacteriales bacterium | reverse complement strand
GCCATGATCGGGCCATATCCCCTGCATGGCCAGTCCTTGAACATCGGCGTGGTGATCGACCCGACCGGGATGGACTCCTGGTTCGCGGAGGAGCGCCGGATCCTGATCATTGCATTCCTGCTCGTGGGAGCCTTGACCGCGCTGCTTATAAGCGCCTTGATCCGCAAAAGATCCTCGGATGAGCGTATCCGGAAACAAGCGAAGCGAAATCGCTCACAGGAGTTGAAGCTCGCGAAGGCCCTGGGCGAACGCGAGGTCCTGAACCGGGAGGTGCATCACCGCGTGAAGAACAACCTACAGATCGTGAGCAGCTTGTTGAACCTGCAAGCGACCAACCTGGAGGATGGCGCGGTGAAGGCCGAATTCCTGCGCGGAAAACGACGGATCGACACCATTGCTCTGGTCCATCACAAATTATACGGTCTGCCGGATCTGCGCAACGTGGACCTGGGCCAGTTCTTCAACGACCTGGTGACCGCCCTTGCGGAGTCCTACACACCCAGGAGCCGGACCGTGAGCCACGAAGTGGATACGAACGGGATCAAAGCGGACCAGGACACGGCCATTGAGCTGGGCATCATCCTCTGCGAGTTGGTGGGCAATACCTATCAGCATGCGTTCCCGTATGCCACGGGTGGGCACATGGAGATCCGGATCAGGCTTGTGGAGGACGACCTCTACCGCCTTACCGTGAAGGACAACGGTAAGGGCATCGGCGATGGTGGCCGCCAGGGGACCGGCAAACTGGGATTGGAGATCGTGGAAGCGCTCAGCGAACAACTCGATGGGTCCTTCCACATGACCACTGAACCCGGTGGGCAGTTCGAGGTGCTCTTCCGCATGCAGCACACCCCGGTGAACAGCAAGCCCGAGGGGGTAACGGCGGGCTGATCCCTACCGGATCCACTCCACCTCCACCCGGCGCTCGTTCGGATCACGGCCGGTACTGCGACTGTCGCCGTAGAAATTCACCAGCAACCGATCGGCACCGATCCCACGCTGCAACAGGTAATTGCGCACCGCATGTGCCCGTTGTTCGCTCAACCGTAGGTTCGCCGATGGGTCTCCGCTACGATCACTGTAACCGGTGATCAATACGTTGTGCTGCGGAGTGCGAGCGAGTTGTTCGAACACCTCGTTCAGCAGGACCTGGTGATCCGCATCGAGACGAACAGAGGCGCGTGCGAATCGGAGGGTGATGTTCTGCCGCACCAGATCGCTCAATTCGGCCGAAGGATTCTCCGGTCCCATGGCCGCATCGTTATCCCGCACCTCCAGTTCAAGTCCGGTCAACCGATCCTCCAGATCCTCCATGCGATCGCGGATGGCCCACAGTTCCTTCCGTTGGTCCATGCGATCGATGCGGTCGTTGATCGCATCGAGCTCGGCCTTCAGCCACCGGTCCCGCTTGCGGATGCGCTGAGGCACGGCCTGCGGCGGAACAGCAACAGGCAGTACGGCAGGGTGTTCCGCCATAGCGACCATCAGGCGATCCGCCAGTTGGGGATCCACACCGCTGCCGCCGCCGGTATCAGCGAGTTGAAGGTCGAGAGCGCAGAGGTAGTTCTCTTCATCGAACACCGTACCGCACGTGCTGTTGATCCGTACTTGTGCGCTGCTCCCCTCCACCCCCTTCCCCCAGACGGGAACTGCGGCTAACGGCAACAGATCAGCGCGCACCTGACGTTCCAGCTCCTCACGCTGGCTGCGCACGTAGTAATAGATCGCCATGTACTTGTCCTGGTCCTCGCCAGCATCCACGCCGTAGGTGGCCTGGCTCCAGTCGATATGCGTAAGCCGCGAGAGCTGCAGGCGCGTGGGGTCGCTCAACCTATCAAAGAGCGAAGACGCACCCCGGTCGGCCGCTGCTGCTTTCACCATGGCATCGATCCCGGCCACGAGCTGGTCAACAGGAAGATCGCTCACCACGCCCTGCTTCGTGAAGTGAACGCGGGCATCGAGGTAAGCACCGATACCGGCTTCCATGAGGCGATCGAGCATCAGGCGTGTGCCATCCCCAGGCATTACGGTGCGCTGGATCCTGAAGGTGGTGGTCGGTCCGGGCACGCCGGACCACACGGCTTGGAAAAGTGGGGCCTGGGTCGTGTCACCCTCCGAGAAGCCTTCCACGATCACCTCCGACCCGCTGTTCTGACCGGAAAGGACCAGGACCTGGCCGCTGACCGGCAGAATGACCGGACCCGCACTGATCAACAGGCTGAACCAGAGGGGAAGGAGGCGCGACACGATGCACGAAATTACCGGGACGGAACGTCCTGTTCCCGACCAGTGGTAGGAAAGATCTCAACGATCCGGGACCTCGGCTTGTCGAGCGGCCTGGCCTGCCTTTCGTTGGTGGGCCCAGGTTTCGGCAGCCTTACGGTCATTGAAGATCCGGAAGGGGAAGGCCGGTCGTTCCACGTGTTTGAACACCTCGGCCTGGGCGCGGCTGCTCGCATGTGTCGCCACCAGCGCTACGGCATGGCCTTGTGCGCCACAGACCCGGCGCAATAGGGCGCGAGCCTCATCGGTCACGGCCACATGCGCTGGGAACTCCATGATCACCGGGCATGTGCCAGCGGGATCCAAGGCACCCACCAATCGAATGAACTCCTTCATGTGCTGGGGATCGAGCTGCGCACCGGGAGCCAGGACCAGGTGTAACGATCCGTCCTCGCGCCAGAGCTCAAAGGGCTGCTCGAATGCCGGGAGTGGTGGAAGCATGGCTAAACATACTGGTGTGCCCGGCAGCGCCCGACGCCACCTCATGATCGGTTCTCCACAGGGTTCTTCACCGACCCTATCGCAAGACCTCCACCACGGGGGATCCGAGGGTGGCATCGGGGAGTGCGCAACCCATGATCATGGCCAACGTGGGGGCCAGGTCGGTGATGGAGACCGGACGTACCACCTCGGTGTGTGCGATATTGGCACCCATGAACAAGGCGGGTACGTGCGTGTCGTAGCGCCAGGGCGATCCATGGTCGGTACCGCGCTCGCTCATGCCCGCATGGTTGGCAAGGTATCCCGGTCGCATCACGTAACACACGTCACCACTTCGTTCGGGCATGAACCCGCGCTGGATCGCCCGGCGATGGCCTTCGGTGTACGTATTCCGCGCGAGGTCGGTGGCGGTGATCGCATCGGCGATCAGGGGTTGGGCGAGCAGGGCATCCGCAGCCACCCGTTGTACCAGCGCACGGTCGGCTCCAGTAGCACGGATCAGGTCCTCGTTCAACCAAAGCTGCTCCTTGACCCGTTTCACCACCCATTCGCCAGGCCCGAAACGTTGGATGAGCGCGGCGCTCACCTGTGCGGTCAGCTCCTTGGGATCCACATAGCCAGCGCTACCCTGCTGATCGCGCAGGTAGGCGGGCACGTCGGCAGCGGCATGATCGGCGGTGAGCATCACGGTGTAGCTTCCCTTGCCCACCTTGCTGTCGAGCGCATCGAAGAGGCGGGCCAGTTCCAGGTCGAGCCGCAGGTACATGTCCTCCACCTCCAGGGCACGGGGTCCCATCTCGTGGCCGAGTTCATCGGTGGCTCCGAAGCTGATGGCGAGCAGATCGGTGATGGCATCCTGGCCGAGCTGTTCACCATCCAAGGCAGCGAGCGCAAGATCGGTGGTGAAGGTGTTGCCCGCCGGGATGGAACGCAGGGGCACCGTGCTGCGGCCCGCTGCTTCGTACATGGCCTTCACATCCATGGGCAACGTGGCACGGGCTGTGCCGGCCAGCGGTTCCTCGTAAGGGTTGTCGTCCGGCAGGGCTTGGTGGTACTTGTCCTTCGGGAGCAGCAGGTCCCAAGCCTCGGAGAGGTACTGTTGTGGCAGTCCACGCGCATTGAAGTCCACTAACCATTGGGGCAGCGTGGCCATGTACCAAGTGCTGGTGGCCATTCGGCCATCGGTGCCCTCGAAGAACCAGTAGGCCGCATCGCCGGTGCGTCCGATGGGAAGGATGGCCGCACGGTCCTTCATGGCCACACCGATGGTGCGGGAGCGGCCATCGGTACGACGTTCCAATTCATCGGCGATGGTGGTGACAAGCAGGTTGTTCGGAGAGCGTTGCCCCTTGACACCTTCGCCGCCCACGCCCTTCATGGCATCGTCCTGTACACAATAGAGGCCGGTGCCCGATCTGCGGATGTACATGTCGTTGGCCACGATCCCGTGGTGCATCGGGGTGGTACCGGAATACACGCTCGCATGGCCCGGTGCGGTATGCGTGGGCACATAGTCGAAATGGGTGTTCCGCAG
>JADLAI010000068.1 GCA_020848295.1 Flavobacteriales bacterium | reverse complement strand
GCAACATGATGAGAGACCGAGCGGGTGGCAGGGCCTTCGCTCGCTCACCCTCGAACGCTCACACCACTGGACCTTCCATATCTTTTTACAGACGCTACTGAGCATCCGGATCCCGGCCTTTCCGCATTGTTCATGGCGAATAGTGCACAAAGCGAGAGGGTGCGCGGGATTGCACTCGCACTTTCGCACCCTCTCACCCATGATCGGCCGTTTCTTTTCCATCGTATCAGTAAGCGTAGAATCCCTACATTTGCACCCGTAAGTAGGCGGAAGCGGGAAGTGGGAAGAGGGGGCCGCCCCTCTTTTTTGTTCCCGTGGGTAGCGTAAGTCGGTCATGGTCAGTGTAGAACAAGTGCGTAACAGCGTGGAGCAACACCTCCAGGGCACATCACATTTCGTGGTGGCTGTGGAGTTGCGTCCGGGCAACAAGGTGGTGGTGGAGGTGGACAACGACCGGGCCATCACCCTACAGGAACTGGCCGACCTGAACAAGGCCGTGCGCGAGGACCTTGGCGAAGCGGCTGACGATTGTGAATTCCGGTTCAGCAGCCCCGGCATGGGCCGCCCCTTCAAGGTGCAGCGCCAATACCAGAAGCACACCGGCCGCCTCGTGCTGGTGGACATGGCCGATGGCCGCACCCTCGAAGGCAAACTGGAACACTACGACGGTACCACCCTTGGCCTGCGCATCCAACACCCGAGTAAGGTGAAGGGGCGCCTGCCGAAACTGGACGAGGAGGTCACCACCATACCGGCCGCCGACATCCGCCACACCAAAGCAAGCATCACATTCAACTGACCACGAAATGGCCACTGTGAATCTCCTCGAGTCCTTCGGCGAATTCAAGGACATCAAGAACATCGACCGCGTCACCATGATGGGCATCCTGGAGGATGTCTTCCGCGGTGTGGTGAAGAAACGCTTCGGAGAAGAGGCCAAGGTGGACATCATCATCAACCCGGACAAGGGTGATCTGGAGGTCTGGCTGAACCGTGTGATCGTGGAGGATGGCTTCAGCGAGGACGACAACCTGGACATTGAGCTGAGCGAGGCCCGGAAGATCGAACCCGACTTCGAGGTGGGCGAGGAAGTGAGCCAGGAAGTGAAGATCGAGGACTTCGGCCGCCGCAATATCCTTTCGCTGAAGCAGAACCTCCAGGGCCGCATCATGGAGCTGGAGAAGGATCACCTGTACAAGAAATACGCCGAGCGCGTGGGCGAGATCATCACCGGTGAGGTGTACCAGATCTGGAAGCGCGAGACCCTGATCCTGGACGACGAGGGCAACGAGCTGATCATGCCCAAGGACCAGCAGATCAAGACGGACTTCTTCAAGAAGGGCGACAACGTGCGCGCCGTGGTGTGGAAGGTGGAGATGCGCAACAACACCCCGGTGGTCATCCTCAGCCGTACCGCTCCGGAGTTCCTGGAGAAGCTCTTCGAGCAGGAGGTGCCCGAAGTGGCCGATGGCCTCATCACCATCAAGCGCATCGTACGCGAGCCCGGCGAACGCGCCAAAGTGGCCGTGGAGAGCTACGACGACCGCATCGACCCAGTGGGTGCCTGCGTGGGCATGAAAGGCTCGCGCATCCACGGCATCGTGCGCGAACTGCGCAACGAGAACATCGACGTGATCAACTTCACCACCAACGAACAGCTGCTCATCCAGCGTGCGTTGAGCCCGGCGAAGGTGGGTGACATCAAACTGGACCAGGAACACAAGCGGGCAGAAGTGTACATGAAACCGGACCAGGTGGCGCTCGCGATCGGCAAGGGTGGCCACAACATCAAACTGGCCGGCAAGCTCACCGGATTCGACATCGACGTGTACCGCGATACCGACGAGGTGAGCGATGATGTGAGCCTGGACGAGTTCTACGACGAGATCGACGAGTGGATCATCGAGGAGTTCAAGAAGATCGGCTGCGATACCGCACGCAACGTGCTGGACCTGTCCAGGGACGAGTTGGTGAAGCGCACCGACCTGGAGGAGGAGACCATCGACGAGGTGCGTCGCATCCTGAAGAAGGAATTGGAGGGTTGATGCCCGCATCAACCCCGTAGGGGCGGATGATCATCCGCCCGAAGTTTGGGCGGGCGGTCAGTGTCCCGCCCGGTATTTGAAAAAGGCGATGCGCGTATCGCCCGAGGAGTTGTAAGGAACGAACAGCGATCAGCGATCGCACAGGTTAGGAAAGGGAAGGCAACAGCGTAGTGCATGAGTGAAACGACCGACAAGGGGATGCGTCTGAGCAAGGTGGCCCGGGAATTCAACCAGGGGTTGCACACCGTCGTGGAGTTCCTGGAAGCCAAGGGACACAAGGTGGAGAGCAACCCCAACACGAAGATCCCCGCCGAACTGTACGAACTGCTCCAGGGGGAGTTCGGCACGGACCGCGCCATCAAGGAGCAGAGCATGGCCACGGTGCAGCAGCGCCAGGAGCGGGAAACGATCTCCCTGTCCAGCGCCCCCGCCGCGCCCAAGGAGAAGGAAGCGCCCAAGCGCAAGGAGGAGCCCCCCGAGCCGACCCCCACCCCAGCCCCCGTTCCCGCCCCCGCCCCTGTGGCCGAAGCGCAACCTGCACCAGCAGAGGAGCCGGAAGCGACGGACGTGATCAAGGCACGCGTGGCCAAGACCGCTGGTCCGAAGACCGTGGGCAAGATCGACCTTGCCCCGAAGAGGACGGCGAAGAAAGCGGCTCCGAAGGTGGAAGAGGCCCCTGTGCCTGTGCCGACCCCACCAGCGCCCAAGGCCGAAGAGCCGGAGGCGAAACCAGCGGCACCCGCAACCGAACCCACCGCCCCCGCCGAACCCGAGACCATCCGGGTGAACGTGCAGAAACTCGCCGGACTGAAGACCCTCGGCAAGATCGAGCTGCCCGTGGAGAAGGAGCGCAAGCCCACCGAACGCCCAGGGGCCGATGGCGAGCGCGGCCGTCGCAAGCGCATCGTGAAACCCGGCCCGGTGAACGTGGACCGCGCCGTGCAGCAGGAACAACGCACGGCCCCGCAAACAGGCCGTCCGGGCGAACTGGACGAGAACGCCGTAAAGAAGAAGGTGAGCGAGACACTCGCGCGCCTGACCGGCACCGGCAAGAGCAAGGGCGCCAAATTGCGCCGGGAGAAACGCGACCAGCGTGGGCGCCGTTACGAGGAGGAACAGGCAGCACGCGAGCTCGCCGGCATGACCTTGAAGGTGACCGAGTTCGTTACCGCCAGCGAACTGGCGAGCATGATGAACGTGCCGGTCACCGACATCATCAAGGCCTGTTTCGCGCTGGGTATGATGGTGAGCATCAACCAGCGCCTGGATGCCGAGACCCTTTCGGTGATCGCCGAGGAGTACGGCTTCAAGGTGGAGTTCGTCGGGGCCGATGTGCAACAGGACATCCCCGAGGAGGAGGATGTGGCCGAACGCGTCGCCGCCCGCCCGCCCATCGTCACCGTGATGGGTCACGTGGACCATGGTAAGACCTCCTTGCTGGATCACATCCGCAAAGCCAACGTGATCGCAGGCGAGGCCGGAGGCATCACCCAGCACATCGGGGCCTACAGCGTCAAACTGGAGAACGGGAAGAAGATCACCTTCCTGGACACCCCCGGCCACGAGGCCTTCACCGCCATGCGTGCCCGTGGTGCACAGGTCACCGACATCGCCATCATCGTGATCGCAGCGGACGACAGTGTGATGCCACAGACCCGCGAGGCCATCAACCACGCCCAGGCGGCGGGGGTCCCCATGGTCTTCGCCTTCAACAAGATCGACAAGGAGGGCGCCAACGCGGACAAGATCCGTGAGGAACTCTCCCAGATGAACATCCTGGTGGAGGAATGGGGTGGCAAGCACCAGACACAGGAGATCAGCGCCAAGAAGGGCACCGGTGTGGAACAGCTCCTGGAGAAGGTGCTGCTCGAGGCCGACCTGCTCGACCTCAAGGCCGATCCGGGCAAACGCGCCCACGGGGTGGTGATCGAGAGCACCCTGGAACAGGGCCGCGGTTATGTGACCACCCTGCTCGTGGATGCGGGCACCCTGCGCAAGGGCGAGGTGATCCTGGCCGGCCAGTTCAGCGGTCGGGTGCGCAACATGTTCAACGAGCGTGGGCAGAGCGTGGCCGAAGCACCGCCCTCCACGCCGGTCTCCATCCTCGGTCTCGATGGTGCACCCAACGCGGGCGATACCTTCCAAGTGTTCGAGGACGACCGCGATGCCCGGGCGATCGCCACGCGCCGCCAGCAGCTGCAGCGCGAACAAGGCATCCGTACGCACAAACACATCACGCTCGACGAGATCGGCCGTCGCTTGGCCATCGGCGATTTCAAGGAACTCAACCTCATCGTCAAGGGCGACGTGGACGGTTCCGTGGAGGCGCTTACGGATTCACTGTTGAAGTTGAGCACCGAGCAGATCAAGGTGAACGTGATCCACCGTGCGGTAGGCCCCATCGCCGAGAGCGACGTGTTGCTTGCGACCGCCTCAAACGCCATCATCGTCGGCTTCCAGGTCCGTCCCACACCGGGCGCCCGCAAGCTGGCCGAGGCCGAGGAGATCGACATCCGCCTCTACTCCATCATCTACGCGGCGATCGAGGAGATCAAACAGGCCATGGAAGGCATGCTCGCACCCAAGGAAGTGGAGAAGATCACCGGCACCGCCGAGGTGCGCGAGACCTTCCGCATCAGCAAGGTGGGCACCGTGGCCGGTTGCTACGTGCTGGACGGCAAGATCGAGCGCAAGAACAAGGTGCGCCTCATCCGCGACGGCATCGTGGTGTACACCGGCGATCTCAACGAACTCAAACGCTTCAAGGACGACGTGAAGGAGGTGAGCCACGGGTACGAGTGCGGCCTCAGCATCAAGAACTTCAACGACATCAAGGTCGGCGACGTGGTCGAGGCCTTCACCATCGAAGAGGTGAAGCGGACGTTGGGGGAGTGAGCAGAACAGGAACTTCATCGAACAAGGCCGGGCATCCCCCGGCCTTGCTCGTTCGAGGGCCTCATCGATGAGATCGGTCCGGGCATTCCGGTGAGGTGCTCCGAGGTCATCCTTTCGCCCACTCCTTGGGCCGACCTGGCCACCTCCCGACCATGGTGGCGAGCGGGAAAAGCGGACGTCCCCTCCACCTGGCCGGATCAATCCAGCCGCGGCATCTCGATCACATCCGGCACGATGTAACTACCAGGGTACAACACCTTCATGTCGCGCAGCATACGTTCCGCCTCCAAGCGGGTGCGCAGGTCGCCCACCCGCAACCGAAAGTTCGGCGCCAACCAGCTCAGGTAGGCCGGTACATCGGGGTGTTTCTGTAGGAAGGTCCGTTTCGTGGACTCGGCTGTGACGCGATCGCCCAAGAAGATCTGCACACGGAATCCATCCACGGGATGCTTGCGCTCGGCATAGCCCTTCAGCAGCCCCTCCACCCCCGGACCGAACGTCATTTTCACATCCCCCGCAGCGTACACCGGCACCGTATCCTGCACCACCGTATGCAAGGGCACCGGGACATGGGTCACCGCCTCCTGGGCTTGGACACCAAAGGCCATGGCCATCAGGCCGCAAAAGAGGAACGGACGCATCGTGGACACCGCGAGCAAAATTAGGGCCGGTCAGCTTAGGGCACCCTATTGGTCATGAACGCGCCGGTCATTATTATTTAGAAACGCTCTAAATAGTGACATCCCCATGGCATCGGGGTCCACTAAGGGCTTCTCATACGGTCCGCCTTCTATTTTTGCGGCCGGACAAGTGGAACGTTGTCTCCCTATAAAATGCTCGGAATGCCCCTTTTAGCAAGGACCTCAGATCGAATCACCGGGCTTCTACACGCGACCCTCGCCGTTCTCTTCCTGCTATCCGCGACCATGGCCCAGGCCCAGCCTGAGGACAAGGCGACCTACGATCAGGGGGCGAAGCTCTTCAAAGGGAATTGCGCCAGTTGCCACAAGGTGGACAAGGACATGGTCGGCCCGGCCTTGCAAGGTGCACGCGCCCGTTGGGAAGGCAAAGGCGACATCCATGAGTGGGTGAAGAACAGCTCGGCCTACATCAAGACCGGCAATTCCTATGCCAAGGAGATCTTCGACAAGTGGAAGGGCAGCGTGATGACCGCGCAGGCGTTGAGCAACGAGGAGATCGACGCCATTCTGTACTTCGCCGACAACCAGGCAGCCCCGGTTGCTGAGAAGCCTGCGGCAGGCGCACCAGTAGCGACGGCCCCACGAACAACGAGCAACTGGCCTTGGTTGGTGGTGATCGCCTTGTTGTTACTGGTGGTGGGCCTGAGCCTTTCGGGGGTGAAGCGGAGCTTGTCCAATGCGGTACGTGAAGCGGAAGGCCAGGAGCCATTGCCCGATCGTGGGATCCTCCACGGCCTGGGCCAATGGGCATGGAAGAACAAGATCTTCGCCAGCATCATCGGCTTGTTCATCGTGGTGTTCCTCACCTTGAAGATGTGGGATGCGGCGTGGGTGATCGGGGTGTATGGTGGCGAGGAGGTGGAGCATTACAAGCCCGAACAGCCCATCCTGTTCAACCACACCCTACATGCCGGCAAGGCGGACAAGGGCAACCTGGCCATCGATTGCCAGTACTGCCACAGCGGTGCCGAGAAGAGCAGGCATGCGGGTATCCCCAGCACCAACGTGTGCATGAACTGCCACAAGGCCGTGGATACCGGACGGAATACCGGCACAACGGAGATCGCCAAGATCTATGCGGCCGTGGGTTGGGATCCCGACAAGCAGGAATACACCGGGAAGCAGGAACCCGTGCGCTGGGTGAAGGTGCATAACCTGCCCGACCATGCTTACTTCAACCACAGCCAGCACGTGGCCGTGGGCAAGTTGGAGTGCCAGGAGTGCCATGGCCCGATCGATGAGCAGATGGATGTGGCCGAACAATGGGCCCCGCTCACCATGGGCTGGTGCATCGAGTGCCATAACACCAAGGAGGTGAAGATGGCCGGAAACGGTTATTACGACGAGGTCATGGCCCGGTTGGAGGACTCCGACATGGGGCATGAGGAATTGAAGAAGTACCTGGAGGACGACAAGATCAGTGTGAAGGAACTTGGCGGCTGGGAATGCGCCAAGTGCCATTACTAAGACCGATAACACGCGCCGCATGTCGAGCACGAAGCGATATTGGAAGGACCTGGGTGAACTGCACCAGCATCCCGGTTCATTGGAGGGCCGTGGGAACGAATTCCCGAAGGAACTGGCCATTGACCAGGTGCTGGGTGAGACCTCCATCACCGGAGCCAGCACGGGCCGCCGTGATTTCCTGAAATTCCTGGGCTTCAGTCTGGGTGCGGCCAGCCTCGCCGCCTGCGAAACGCCGGTGATCAAATCGATCCCCTACGTCAACAAACCGGAAGAGATCACACCGGGTGTGGCCAACTGGTATGCCAGCACCTTCTACGACGGGGAGGACTTCGCCAGCATCCTGGTGAAGACGCGCGAAGGGCGCCCGATCCACATCAAGGGCAACCCCCGGTTCGGGATCAACCGCAACCCGGCGTTGGCCAAAGGCAGCATCAATGCCCGCATCAACAGCTCCGTGCTGTCCTTGTACGATGGTGCGCGTCTCACGGGTCCCACGGCCAAAGGAGCGACTACGGCATCCGCTTGGGCCGATGCGGACAAGGCGGTGGCCGCGGGCCTCAGTGCAGCCGCAGGCAAACGCATCGTGATCCTCACCAACACGGTGATCAGCCCCAGCACCCAAGCCGCCATCGCCACGTTCAAAGCGAAGCATGGCGGTGTGGTCGCCACCTCGGACGCCCCATCGCCCGGTGCAGTGGCCGGTGCGGTGCAGCACATCCAGTACGACACCATCAGCTACAGCGGGATCACCGGAGCCAACCAGAAGAGCTTCGGCAAACGCGTGTTCCCCAGCTACGACCTGACCAAGGCCGATGTGGTGGTGAGCGTGGACGCGGACTTCCTCAGCAGCTGGGGCAGCACCAGTGAGAACACCTGGCAGTATGCCGTGCGCCGCAACCCGGACCTGCCCATGAACCGGCACTTCCAGTTCGAGGCGCGCATGAGCCTTACGGGGGCCAACGCCGACATACGCGTACCCCTGAAGGTGAGCGAACTGCCCAAAGCGGTGGTGGCCTTGCATGCACACATCAGTGGCAACAGCGCCGGTGCCGACGCGGCCATGCTGAAGGCCACCGAAGGAGCGGCAAAGGCGTTGATGGCCGCAAAGGGCCGCAGCGTGGTGCTCGCGGGCAGCAACAACGAAGGGGTGCAGGTGCTGGTGAACAGCATCAACAGCCTACTGGGCAACTACGGCAACACCATCGACCTCGATGCGCACAGCCACTTGAAGCAGGGCGATGACGCTGCCGTGGCGCAGTTGGTGAAGGACATGAATGCTGGCCTGGTGGGCGCGTTGTTCATCGCCGGTGTCAACCCTGCATACAGTCTGCCGAACGCGGCTGAGTTCAAAGCGGGCCTCGCCAAGGTGGGCTTCAGTGTGAGTTTCAGCGGTTATGCCGACGAGACCGCCAGCCTCTGCACCTGGATGTGCCCGGACCACCACTACCTGGAGAGCTGGAACGACTTCCATCCGAAGGTGGGGCACTACGCACTGGCCCAGCCCACGATCCGCCCGCTGTTCAACACGCGCCAATGGCCGGAGAGCCTGTTGGCATGGAGCGGTAACAGCACCAGCTACCACGACTTCGTGAAACAGACCTGGCAGGCCAACATGGCCAGCCGTGGCCCCGTTGGTGGTCTCTTCGAGGACACGTGGAACACCGCGGTACACAACGGTGTGCTCACCGTACCGGTGGCACCGGCCACCACACCGACGGTCTTCGCAGGGGACATCGCCGCCGCAACGGCAGCAGCCACCAAGGGTACCAAGGGTGGTGGGGACTTCGAACTGAGCCTGTACACCACCGAGGCCATCGGCAGCGGGCAGCACGCCAACAATCCGTGGCTGCAGGAGATGCCCGATCCGCTCACCAAGATCACGTGGGACAACTACGTGTGCATGGCTCCGGCGGATGTGGAGCGCCTCGGCCTCAACATGTACCTGGGCGAGCAGGCCCCGGCCAGTGTGGTGATCGTGAAGGTGGGGGATCGGGAGATCAGCCTTCCCGTGGTGCCCACCCCTGGCCAGAAGCCGGGGACCATCGCCATCGCGCTCGGTTATGGTCGTGGTGAATTCGGCGAGAAGGTGGGCCGCGCCGCGTGCGTGACCAACCACAACGGAGAGTTCAAGCCGGTGGGGCGCAACGTGTACCCCTTCACCAGTCTGGTGGATGGAGCGGTCAGCTACGATGTGCTCGGTGCCACGGTGACCCCCGGGGGGAACACCTATCCGGTGGCCATCACCCAGACGCACCTCACGGACATGGACCGCCACAGCGTGGTGAAGGAGACGTCCGTGGCCACCTACAAGGCAGGCGACCGGGCGGCGTACAATCACCCGCACACGCTGGGCGTGCATGAGGATGTGAACGGCGATGGCATGATCAACGCGCAGGACCGGAAGCCCGTGGCCGAGTTCGACCTCTGGCAGGAGCATCCGGTGGAAGGTGTGGGTCACCGCTGGGGCCTGAGCATCGACCTGAACGGCTGTATCGGTTGTGGAGCCTGCATCACCGCGTGCAACAGTGAGAACAATATCCCGGTGGTGGGTAAGGACGAGGTGCGCCGCAGTCGCGAGATGCACTGGCTGCGCCTGGACCGCTACTACAGCAGCGGGATGACGAAGGAGCGCGCGAAGGAGGAGGGCCTGGGCAAGATCGACATGTACCTGCAGATGGAGGTGCCCGAAGAGAGCCCGACGGTGGTGTTCATGCCGGTGATGTGCCAGCATTGCAACCACGCACCCTGCGAAACGGTATGCCCCGTGGCGGCCACCACGCACAGCAACGAGGGCCTCAACCAGATGGCCTACAACCGTTGCATCGGCACCCGTTATTGCGCGAACAACTGCCCCTACAAGGTGCGTCGCTTCAACTGGTTCAACTACAACACGGAGAAGTTCGGTGAGGTGAACCCGGCATGGGACGACCTGGGCCGTATGGTGTTGAACCCCGATGTGGTCGTGCGCAGCCGCGGGGTGATCGAGAAGTGCAGCATGTGCGTACAGGAGATCCAGGCCGGTAAGCTCGCAGCCAAGAAGGCCGGTATCCCGGTGAAGGACGGGGCCATCGAAACGGCCTGCAGCGCGGCCTGTGGCACGGGCGCCATCGTCTTCGGCGACCTGAACGATAAGAAGAGCATGGTACGCGGGCTGTCCGAGAACGACCGCAGCTACCACATGCTCGAGGAGATCGGTGTGAAACCCAATGTGAACTACCTGGTGAAGGTGCGCAACACCGAAGAGGCTGCCGCACACCACGCCTGATCAACGAAAGGACCCTATGCATTCAGAAGCAGCGATCCGAGAACCGCTCATCCTGGGTCACAAGACCTACCACGATATCACGCAGGATATCGTCGGTCCGATCGAGAACAAGGCCCCGCGTGGCTGGTATGTGCTCATCACCATCGCCGGCCTCATCGCCCTGTACGGTGTGGGCTGCATCATGTACCTGCTCGCCAAGGGCATCGGTACCTGGGGTCTGAACAAGACCGTCGATTGGGCCTGGGACATCACCAACTTCGTGTGGTGGGTGGGCATCGGCCACGCCGGCACGCTGATCAGCGCGGTGCTGCTGCTCTTCCGCCAGAAGTGGCGCATGGCGGTGAACCGTTCTGCCGAGGCCATGACCATCTTCGCCGTGATCATGGCGGCGTTGTTCCCCTTGCTGCACATGGGTCGTCTTTGGCTGGGCTACTGGGTGTTCCCGCTGCCCAACCAGTTCGGTTCGTTGTGGGTGAACTTCAATTCACCGCTCCTTTGGGACGTGTTCGCGATCTCCACCTACTTCAGCGTGTCGCTGGTGTTCTGGTACATCGGTCTGATCCCCGACTTCGCCACCATCCGCGACAAGGTGACCAAGCCGGGCATGAAGAAGGTGTACGGCATCCTCAGCTTCGGCTGGAGCGGCAATGCCAAGGCCTGGACACGCTTCGAGGAAGTGAGCCTGGTGCTGGCCGGCATCGCCACCCCGCTGGTGTTCTCGGTACACTCGGTGGTGAGCTTCGACTTCGCCACCTCGGTGGTCCCGGGCTGGCACACCACCATCTTCCCCCCCTACTTCGTTAGTGGTGCGGTGTTCAGCGGCTTCGCCATGGTGCAGACCCTGCTGCTCGTACTGCGCAAGGTGATGCACCTGGAGAGCTACATCACCGTGAAGCACGTGGAGTACATGAACATCGTGATCATCGTCACGGGGTCGATCGTGGGGGTGGCGTACATCACCGAACTCTTCATCAGCTGGTACAGCGGTGTGGAGTACGAGAGCTACGCTTTCATCAACCGGGCGACCGGCCCCTACTGGTGGAGCTACTGGGCCATGATGACCTGCAACGTGGTGAGCCCGCAAGTGTTCTGGTTCCGGAAGCTGCGCCGCAACCTGGCCTTCACCTTCTTCATGAGCATCATCGTGAACATCGGGATGTGGTTCGAGCGTTTCGTGATCATCGTGACCTCGCTGCACCGCGACTACCTGCCCAGCAGCTGGAACATGTTCCACCCCACCTGGGTGGATGCCGGGATCTTCATCGGCACCATCGGCATCTTCTTCACCCTGTACCTGCTCTTCGCCCGCTACTTCCCCGTACTGGCGCTGAACGAAGTGAAGTCGATCCTCAAGATCAGCGGGGAGAGCTACAAGAAGGAGGCCGCGAAACACCATCACCACTGAGCACAATGGCGAACACCGTCATCTACGCCGTTTACGAGGATCCCGAACAACTGAAGGACGGGGCGCGCAAGCTGGTGTCCAATGGCATCAAGGTGAAGGATACCTGGTCTCCTTTCCCGATCCACGGCATCGACCCGATCATCGGCGTTACCCGCACCCGCCTGGCCATCGCTTCGTTCATGTTCGGTATCACGGGCACGTGCCTGGCGGTCCTGGGCATGTGGTACATGAACATCTTCGACTGGCCGATGAACATCGGTGGCAAACCGAGTCAGGCCTTGTACAAGAACTTCCCGGCCTTCGTCCCGGTGATGTTCGAGTTCACGGTGTTCTGTGCCGCGCACGGCATGTCGATCACCTACCTGATCCGCAACAAGACCCTGCCCGGCATGCCGGCCCGTAACCCGGATCCCCGCAGCACCGACGACAAGTTCATCATCGAAGTTCGCACAGCGGACAACCATGGGCACAGCACCGAGGCCATCACCTCCCTGCTGCGCACCACCCCGGTGTTCGAGATCAACGAACGCCAGTACTGAGCCATGAGCACGATCCAACGGACCCCGGTTTTGACCCTCGGCATCCTGTCGCTGATGGCGATGGGCATGGCCTCCTGCGGAGGCGATCCCAACAGCCCCGGTATGGAGTACATGCCCGACATGTACCGCAGCCCGGCCGTGGAGGCCTATGTGGACTACGGACAGGACCCCTACTACTTCACCGAGGACACGGCGCGTGTACAGCGCGATCGGCCAAGTGCCAAATTGCCACCGGAGGGTACGATCGCATTCGCGGAGGACCCCACCAAGGTCGCTTTCCATATGCCGTACCCGTATGCCAATACCAACGAAGGCTACGAGGCGGCCGGCCTGGGCCTGAAGAGCCCCATTGCCATGACCGAGGCCACGGTGGCCCAAGGCAAAGTGATCTATGACAAATTCTGCGACCACTGCCACGGGGCGAAGGGTGAAGGCGACGGATCTGTGGTGAACAATGGCGGGCACCCACCTCCGGGGTCCTACACCACCGTCCTGAAGAACATCCCGGAGGGCAAGATCTTCCACGTGATCACCTACGGCAAGGGCATGATGGGCGCCCACGCCTCGCAACTGGACAAGGAGGAGCGCTGGCTGGTGGTGCAGTACGTGAAGTACTTGCAGAACGGCGGCCGGATGACCAGCGAAGCCGCTGGCGATAGCACGGCGCTGGCCACCACACCGAACCCCGCAGTGAACTGATCAAGGACCACAACGGTAAAGAAGCGATGAACTTCACCCTTAGCAAACGGGCCCGCGGCATCTCCTTTGGACTGATCGTCCTGGGCATCGCGGCCACGGTGGTCGGCATCCTCGGCGATCACACCGATCACCATCAACATACCTGGGCCGCCCTGCTGGTGAACGGCTTCTTCTTCTTCGGGATCGGGCTGGGAGCGCTCTTCTTCTTCGCGTTGCAGAACGCCACCGAGACCGCATGGAGCGTCCTGTTGAAACGGGTGTTCGAGGGTCTTTTCAGTTATTTGAAATGGGGATGGATCCCACTGGTGCTGGTCTTCATCGGGGGCAGTCTGCACATGAACCACATCTACCACTGGATGGACCACAGCCTCTACCATGCGTACATGGTGGGGGAGGGTCACGAAGCACAATATGTGGATGAGGCCGTACAGGGAGCGGTGGCCAACCCGAACTACGACAGCATCATGGCGGGCAAGAAGGCCTTCCTGAACATCCCCTTCTTCTGGATCCGTACCATCGCCTACCTGGCCACCTTCGTGTTCTTCGCGGGGTGGTTCCGCAAACAGAGCCTGCAGATGGACAAGGAGACGGGCGACAGCCTGGTGAAGCGCATGTTGTTGAACTACAAGCGCAGCGCACTCTTCCTGGTCTTCTTCGCCGTGTTCAGCAGCATCCTCTCCTGGGATTGGATCATGAGCATCGATGCGCATTGGTTCAGCACCCTGTTCGGCTGGTACACCTTCTCCGGTATGTGGGTGAGCGCGATGATCAGTGCCGTGATCCTGGTCCTCTACCTCAAACGCAAGGGTTACCTGCCCCAGGTGAGCAACAGCCACATCCACGACCTGGGCAAGTGGGTCTTCGCCATCAGCTTCCTGTGGTCATACCTCTACTTCAGCCAGTTCATGCTGATCTGGTACAGCAACATCCCCGAGGAGGTGACCTACTTCCAGGACCGCATCAACAACCACCCCTGGCTGATGTGGGGCACCTTCTTCATCAACTTCGCTGTGCCCATGGTGTTGCTCATGAGCCGCGACGCCAAACGCAATCCGCGTTTCCTCATCTTCGTAGGCAGCCTGATCTTCTTCGGCCACTGGATGGACGTGATGATGATGGTGATGCCCGGCAGCCTGGGTCACCATTTCCATGGCATTGGCCTGTTGGATGTAGGCATGTTCCTCGGTTTCCTGGGTCTTTTCATGTACACCGTACTGAACACGCTCACCAAAGCACCGCTCCTCGTGGTGAACCACCCCTACCTGGACGAAAGCGTACATCACCAGATCTGATGGCCTTCCGCTTCCCATACCTGCACGCTGGTGCGGCCTCCTGGGCCCGATCATGGGAAAGCCCCTACGGATCGAAACCGCACGCACGCCCCGGCCGCCACAACATTGAACCATACCGCCCCTTGAAGGGTTGATATCGAACGACCGATGACCAAGTTGTTGATCCTGATCGTCGTGGTGCTGGGCATCCTCGCAGTGGCGCAGCTCGCCCGCGTCTATGAACTCACCTCACGACTGCGCAACAAGCGCGAAGAGGAGATCTCTGCCGGTGACAACCGGTTCAATGCCCGCATGATGTGGGCATTCCTCGTGGTGTATTTCGGCTTCTTCCTTTGGCTGTGTGTGGAATACAAGGACAAGATGCTGCCGGTGGCCGCCAGCGCGCACGGGGTGGAACTCGATTGGTTGATGGACTTCAACTGGTTGATCCTCTTCATCGTGTTCGTGATCACCAATGTGCTGTTGTTCTGGTTCGCGGGTAAATACGTGTACAGCAAGGACCGTCGCGCCTACTGGCTGCCGCACAACAACAAACTTGAACTCGCTTGGACGATCGCCCCCGCCTCCGTGTTGGCCGTGATCATCATCTATGGACTGACCAGTTGGGCCAAGATCACCTCACCGGCCAGTCCGGATGCCGTGGTGGTGGAGCTCTATGCACGCCAGTTCGACTGGACCGCACGTTACCCCGGTGGCGATGGCAGCCTGGGTGCCACCGACTTCCGCCTGATCAATGGCACCAACGCCCTGGGCATCGTGACCCGCGAGAGCGTGGCCACCCGACTGGCCGAGTTGGATGCCGAGATCGCCAAAGTGGACAGCACGCTGGCCAATGCGATCCTGGCCGACACCAAAAGGGAGGAGCTGAACGATCAGGTGGGATTGATGCGTCGGAACAAACAACGCATCATCAACCTGCGCACGATCATGGAGCAGGACATCGCTGAGAAAGGCGTGGCCAGTACGTACATGCACGGTGCCGATGATGTGGTGATCAAGGAGTTCCACCTGCCGGTGCATCAGGAAGTGAAGGTGCTGATCCGTAGCCAGGACGTGATCCACAGCGCCTACCTACCACACCTGCGTGCACAGATGAACGCCGTGCCGGGCATGACCACCACCATCAAGATGACGCCGACGATCACCACCGATAGCATGCGGTTGATCACCAAGAACGAGGCATTCGACTTCATCCTGCTGTGCAACAAGATCTGTGGCGCCTCGCACTACAACATGCAGATGCCGTTGGTGGTGACCGATGCCGCTACACATGAGTCCTGGTATGCCGAGGCCATGAAGAAACCATTCCAAACGCCGGCTGCACCGCCTGCACCGCCCGTGGCCGTGCCATTGGATAGCGCCGCCACCGCGGTGGCCGCCACGGTCGGCACCGTCGCACAGGCTCAACCGACGCACTGAACAGTAAGGAATTGACGACCATGGGTGCAACAACCGCACATGCCGCCGCCCACGGGCACCAGGCGCATCATCACGAGGAGAGCTTCATCTCGAAGTACATCTTCACGCAGGATCACAAGATGATCAGCAAGCAGTTCCTCGTCACCGCCATTTTCATGGCCTGGGTGGCGGTGGTCATGTCCTTGCTGTTCCGCCTTCAACTGGCCTGGCCAGGCGAAGGCTTCGCGTTCACCAGCTTCTTCCTGGGCGAGAAGTGGGCCCCCGGTGGCGTGCTCGACCCCAACATGTACCTGGCCCTGGTCACGATCCACGGTACCATCATGGTGTTCTTCGTGCTCACCGGCGGTCTATCGGGCACCTTCGCCAACCTGCTCATACCGTTGCAGATCGGTGCTCGGGACATGGCCAGTGGCTTCATCAACATGTTGTCCTACTGGTTTTTCTTCATGAGCAGCATGGTCATGCTGGCCTCGCTCTTCGTGGAGGGCGGTCCCGCATCGGCAGGTTGGACGGTGTATCCGCCATTGAGCGCACTGCCCAAGGCCATTCCGGGTTCTGGAGCAGGTATGACCTTGTGGTTGGTGAGCATGACGCTCTTCATCGCGAGTTCGCTCATGGGAGGCCTGAACTACGTGGTCACCATCCTGAATCTGCGCACCAAGGGCATGAAGATGACGCGCATGCCACTGACGGTATGGGCCTTGTTCCTCACCGCCGTGGTGGGTATCCTCAGCTTCCCCGTGCTGCTCAGCGCCGCCCTGTTGCTGCTGTTGGATCGTTCGTTGGGCACAAGCTTCTACCTGAGCGACATTCACATCGCCGGTGAAGCATTGGACCACAGCGGTGGCAGCCCCATCCTGTTCCAGCACCTGTTCTGGTTCCTCGGCCACCCCGAGGTGTACATCGTGATCCTGCCTGCGTTCGGGATCACCTCGGAGATCATCTCCACCAACGCCCGCAAGCCCATCTTCGGCTACCGGGCCATGATCGGGTCGCTCTTCGCGATCGCCTTCCTCAGCTTCCTCGTGTGGGGTCACCACATGTTCATCACGGGTATGAACCCCTTCCTGGGTTCGGTGTTCGTGTTCACCACCCTGTTGATCGCGATCCCCTCGGCGGTCAAGGTGTTCAACTACATCACCACCCTCTGGCGGGGCAACATCGTGTTCACGCCGGCCATGTTGTTCAGCATCGGTCTGGTGGCGACGTTCATCGCCGGGGGTCTCACGGGTATCATCCTCGCCGATAGTACGCTGGACATCCAGGTTCACGACACGTACTTCGTGATCGCGCACTTCCATATCGTGATGGGGATGAGCGCCATCTTCGGCATGTTCGCGGGCATCTACCACTGGTTCCCGAAGATGTATGGCAAGATGATGAACACCAAGCTGGGCTACGCCCACTTCTGGATCACCTTCGCCTGTGCCTTCGGTGTGTTCTTCCCCATGCACTTCATCGGCCTGGCCGGAGCACCCCGTCGCTACTACAGCTACAGCGAGTTCCCCATGTTCGATGGCGTGGTGGACCTCAACGTCCTGGTCACCATCTTCGCCATCATCGGGGCCATGGCCCAGTTGATCTTCACGTACAACTTCTTCTACAGCGTGTTCCGCGGCCCGAAGGCCGTGCAGAACCCCTGGAAGAGCAACACGTTGGAGTGGACCACACCGGTGGAGCACATGCACGGGAACTGGCCCGGCCCACTGCCTGTGGTGCATCGCTGGCCGTATGATTACAGCAAGCCGGGTAAGCCCGAGGATTGGGTGAGCCAGATCACCCCATTGGAGGACGGAGAGGAGGAGCATTGATCGGGGTCACTGCTCCGGCAAGACATGGGAATGTCCGCATCTTTGGGTGCGGACATTCGCTTTGTATGCGTGCCCTGGTATTCCTTCTCGCTGTCGGCATGATCGGCATCGCCCGTGGGCAGCTACTGGATAGCATCGCAGGGTTCGCACAGGAGCCTCCACGTCCGATCCTACGCCTGGACCTGCGTGGATCCTTTGTGAGCAACCACAACGTCCGTATCGCGGGGTTCAAATTGGGCTTGGAGCACGCCCGGCGGTTCCAGTATGGCCTTGGATACAACTTCCTCTTCACCAGGGTGGAGCGCGACCGCCTTATCGGTGGTATCGGGGCATGGCCAACGCGACTGCACCTGTTCCATGTGAGCGCGTATGTGGACTATGCCTTCTTCCAACGCGGCCCTTGGGAGGTGCGCATCCCGGTGCAGGTGGGTGTGGGTCGTGGTTCCATCAGGTACCAGGACCCCTCAGGACAGAAGCACGTGCTTTATCGGTCCGGGTTGGTGTTGTACGAACCGGGCATGACCGTGCAATACCGTTTCCTTACCTATTTCGGAGCGACCGCTGGCTGGGGCTTCCGGTTGGTGATGCGCACCCGGCACAGCCTGGATGAACGCCTCACCGCCCCCATCTACACCCTCGGGCTACGGATCTTCTTCGACGATCTGTACAAGGACTTCGTTCGCCCCGAACGCTGATCCGGGCATTCCGTCCCGGTTACCTTTGGGCGCATGTCCGACGGTTTCGATGTACGCAACGAGCAACGCTCCGCCTCCGACAAGGAGATGGAGCAGGTGCTCCGCCCGCGCAAGTTCGGCGAGTTCGCCGGGCAGCAGGCGGTCACGGACAACCTGAAGGTCTTCGTACAGGCGGCCAAGCAGCGTGGCGAGGCCTTGGACCATGTGCTGCTCCATGGGCCACCGGGCCTGGGTAAGACCACCCTTGCGAACATCGTGGCGCAGGAAATGGGGGTGGGCATCCGCATCACCAGCGGCCCGGTGCTCGACAAACCAGCGGACCTGGCCGGGTTGCTCACCAATCTGGAGCCGCACGATGTGCTCTTCATCGACGAGATCCATCGCCTCACCCCGGTGATCGAGGAGTACCTGTACAGTGCCATGGAGGATTACCGGATCGATCTGGTGATCGATGCCGGGCCCAACGCACGTACCGTACAGATCACCCTGAACCCGTTCACCCTGGTGGGGGCCACCACGCGCAGTGGCCTGCTCACTGCACCCCTTCGTGCACGCTTCGGGATCAATAGCCGATTGGATTACTACGATGCGGCCACATTGCAGGGCATCATCAAGCGCAGTGCCGGCCTGCTCAACGTACCCATCGTGGAGGAGGCCGCCGACGAGATCGCCCGCCGCAGCCGGGGAACCCCACGCATCGCCAACGCGCTCTTGCGCCGTGTTCGCGACTTCGCCCAGATCCAGGGGAACGGCACCATCGACCTGGCCATCGCACAACATGCGCTCAAGGCCTTGAACGTGGATGCGCATGGTCTGGATGAGATGGATAACCGCATCCTGGGCGCGATCATCGACAAGTTCAACGGCGGTCCCGTGGGGCTCACCACCGTGGCCACCTCGGTCGGGGAGGAACCCGGCACCATCGAAGAGGTGTACGAACCCTTCCTGATCATGGAGGGCTACCTGCAGCGCACCCCGCGCGGGAGGCAGGCCACCGAGCGGGCGTACAGGCACCTGGGCCGAGTGCCTACCGTGAAACCGGGTAGTCTGTTCGAGTGAAGGACCGGGCCCCGGATACAGGATGGACCTGAAGGACCGATCCGAGCGGATCAAGGCGAAGGCCCGGGAGTTGGGCTTCCTCGGCTGCGGCATGGCCAAGGCGGAGTTCCTTCCGCAGGAAGCCACGCGCCTTGAACAATGGCTGCACGCGGGCAAGCATGGCCAGATGGGGTACATGGCCAACCATTTCGACCTGCGCACCGATCCACGCCAGTTGGTGCCCGGAGCGAGGAGTGTGATCAGCCTGGCGTACAACTACCACACGCCCGGCAGGCAGGTCGATCCCGAAGCCCCCAAGTTGAGCACTTATGCCTACGGCCGTGACTACCACAAGGTGCTCAAGCAGCGCATGAAACCCTTGATGGCCTATATCACCGAGGAGTTCGGGCAGGTGGCCATGCGCTGTTTCACCGATAGTGCGCCGGTGCTGGAGAAGGCGTGGGCCGAACGTGCCGGTATCGGGTGGCGGGGCAAGCATAGCCTGGTCATCCGCAAAGGCCAAGGCTCGTACTTCTTCCTGGCAGAGATCATCCTGGACCTGGAGCTGGCACCGGATGCGCCCGTGATCGACCACTGCGGTACCTGCCGACGCTGCATCGATGCGTGCCCTACACAGGCCATCACGCCCCATTCGGTGGATGGGGGCCGATGCATCAGCTACCTCACCATCGAGCTGAAGGAGGCGATCCCTACGGAGATGGCCGGCAAGCTCGAGAACTGGGCTTTCGGCTGCGACATCTGCCAGCAGGTGTGCCCCTGGAACCGGTTCAGCACACCACACCACGAGCCACAGTTCCTGCCGCGACCAGCGGTGATGGGGCTGAGCCGGGAGGAATGGCACGGCATGACCGAGGTCGTCTTCGACCGGCTCTTCGAGGGGAGTGCGGTGAAGCGCACGAAATACGCCGGGCTACAGCGCAACCTTCGGTTCCTTCGCGAGGGCCGTTGAATGCCGCCGACCGATCAGGTGCGCATCGTGGTCTGGAACACCTCCATGATCACATCCTTGTAGATGTGGCCAAAGGTGGCCAGGCACCAAGCTTTGAGCACCAACTGGTCATGTTGACCGAGCCAGCGCCGGGCCTTGATGAGTTCTTTTTTGAAGAGCCGCTTATCGAAGCTGACTTTCTGGAGCACTTGTTTGCTGAACTCCATCATCTTCCTTCCCTGGTCCATCATCACGGTTCGGCTTTAGCGAGGTTGAAGGTACAACATCCACAGGCGGCCACCACTGATATTGGTCGAACGGTTATCCACGATCCCGATCGGTGTCGGTTCCCAAGGTCAGGGATCCCGGCCCAGCGCGATCAATGCTGGAATCCACGCTCCTCCGCCTGGATCACCTCGTAGGTGTCGAGGTTGTGGGCGTAGGCGACAAGTGCGCAATGCGCGGGGTTCCAGGCCGGATCCATCTGGAAATTGGTGTAGTTCAGGGTGATGGTATCGCCTGCGGCAGCGGAGCCCACCACCAAGGGCGCTCCCCAGGCCCCGTTGAGGTTGTCGCGCAGCACGTGGCGGTGTACATAGTTCGGCACGTCGTTCGGTTCGGCCTCGCTATCGTACTGCCAATCCACCACGCTGTCCTCGGTCAGGTAGATCGTCAGGTTGTGGTCGCCTTCGATGGGGTTCAGCACGGCCACCTTCACCTCGGCCGAAACGGTGTGGTCGGTGGCGTTATGCTGCAACTGGCTGAACCAGATGTGCAGGTCGGGTTCCTGCCCCATGGCATCGGCCACCGCACTGGACCAGGCTCCCACGGCCAACGTGATGCTGTTGTTGAAGCGTTTGCGGTTCACCGCCCCGTTAGGCAGGAAGAAGATGCCCAATGCGCTTTCGTACGCATTGCCTGCGGCGGTCCGGAAATCCGTGGCATAACTGCCGTTCGCATTGGGAGGGCTCACGGGTGCCGCGAAGGTCTCGGTGCAATGCACCCCCACCACGATCAGGTCCTCACCGTACACACCATGCAGTTGTTGGGCAACACGGGCGGCCGCTGGGCAGTTGTTGCAGCGGTGGCCGGTGAAGTCCTCCAGAAGCACCTTCCGGGTGACCACTTCGCCCCCCGTCCCGCCGCCGTTGTTCGCGCCGGGGGCCACGATGGGGTCGTTCACGCGGTCGCAGGCGGTGGTGAGCAGGATGATGACAAGTGAACCGATGAGCTGGCGCATGACCTTGAGCGTGTTCAGAACGTGGTGGTGACCGAAAGCGACAGGCCGTTGGAGGCGGGCACGGCGCGGCACACACCACCCACACAGAAGATCCCGGCTCTTTGGCGGCCGTAATTCACCTGGAAGCGTGTGCCTTGGCGGATGTAACCCACGGACCCCACCGGATAGTGGACCCGTTCGGGTTCCACGGCGGTCTTGCCATCGAGCAGGAAGGTGTTGTCCAGGGTCACGTAGTTGAACTGGTCCATGGCGGCCACGAACCAATGTGGACTGAAGGTGAACTCGGCCAGGGCGGTGGCCCAATTGCCGTGATCCTGGCGGGTATCCAGGTGCTGTAGCTCGAAGCGAACGGAGTTCTTTTCGGAGAAGTTGTGCAGGCCCTCGAGCACGAACATGTCGGCGTACACGGTGTGTTTGCCGGGCTTGCCCTGGATCACATCGATGTCGAACACCAGGTTCAGGTAGGTGAATGCGAACTCCCAGGTGGGACTCACCTTCTTCCGAAGCTCGATGTTGAAGTCGGAGAAGAACTGCCGGTTGCCGGGCTGGAAGAAGCGCGAGGAGTAGCCGAAGTGGCGGGTGGTGTCATCGGCCAGGCCCAGGTGGGTGGTGTCCAGGGCGAAGGCGGTGGAATAGTTCACGGCCAGTTTCGTACCGGTCTTACCGCCCAGCTTGGTACCCTTCTTCCACTTGTAGAAGATCTCGCCCTGAGCGGCCACCTCCCCGTTGGGCTGTGTGGCGTAGGGGTACAGTGTGGCCGGGAGGTTGTAGGTGTGTTGTTTGGTGAGCGGCGGCAGGAAATTGATGTTCAGGTCGAAGGGAGTGGGTGCCGATCGGTCGCTCTGGAAGAACATGTTGTCGATGGAGTGCGCTCCGGCACTGATGCCGAGGCCCTTGACAGAGTAGGTCGCGTTCAGGTGCAGGGCCTGGCCGTCCTTGTAGATGAAGCCATTACGACCACTGGGGTCGTTGATCTTATGGGCATACTCCGTGTAAATGTTCCATTTCGGTGTGGTGTAGTTGAGCCGAAAAGCCCAGGCGCCCACGTTCTCGGGCAACTTCAGCAGGGGGTCGCGGTCCTCTTGGTACTTGCTCACGAAACTGCCACCGATGATGAGGTTGCTGCTGCTGGTCCAGGCGGTATCGAGCAGTTCGGCCAGGCTCACTTCAGCGTCGAACCCGCGCACCAGTCCAACGCCTTTCACCTGGCCATTGTTGAAGCCGAAACGCTGGCGGCCCATCACCGTTTTCAGATGGACCCCACGGTAGGGCATGTACTTCAGGCGGAAGCCGTCCATGGCATTGTCCACGCCGAGGTAGCGCTCCTCATAACTGCGGAACACCAGGCCCTGACCGAACTGTTCGTAGAAGTTGCCGGCCGTTACCTCCAGGTCGCTCACCTTGAACTTGATGTAGCGGTAACCTACACCCGAGCCGGTGAAGGGTTGCCCAGCGGGGTAGCCGGCCAGTGCGGGTTCATAGCTCTCCAAGCGCCCACCGGCCTCGAAGTTGCCGTTGGTGTAGATGAGGTTGGCCCAGGCATTGGCCGCGAGCCGTTGGGGAGGCAGTACCGCGCCGATGGCCGAATCCTGCCGGTAGAGCTGGGCGTCGGTGCTGAAGTTGCCGTGCAGCTGGCCACCGTCCTGGGCGATCGCGATCGCTGAAAAGGTGGCTGCCCAGAGCGCCAGGCAGTACGAAACGTTCCGGAGCATGGATGGGGTCACTTCTTGGCGACCAGTGCCTTCACCTTGGCGTAGAGTTCGTTCTCGTCGCCAGGTTCATAGTTATTGTGCTGGTAAACGATGTTCCCCGCCCCGTCGATCAGGAAGGTGTGCGGCACGTTGTTCACGTTCAAGGCACGTTTCAGGTCCCCGTTGGGGTCCAGGTACACCTCATAGTCCCAAGCCTGGCCGTTCACGTAGGGGGCCACCCGTGCCATACTGCGGGCATCGTCGATGGAAACGGCGATCAGTTTCACCCCGGTCTCTTCCTGCCAGGTGTCGTACTTCTCGGCAATGGTGCTCAATTCCCGCTTGCAGGGTGCGCACCAGGTGGCCCAGAAGTTCACGATCATGGGCTTGCCGTTGTTGTGGAAGGTCTTGGTGTCCACCTTCTTGCCCTCCATGGTCTGTACCAGGGTGCTGGGCAGTCGGGTCTGTGCGGTGGAAGCGAAGGAGCAGGCCGTGAACAGGGCCAGGGCGAAGAAGGTCCTCATGGGGTTCAAGATAGGAGGTAATTGAAAGGTCAGCGATCGCAGGCAACAGTTGTGCCGGATCGCTGACCTTTTCAATGGGTGTATGGCGCGATGCCCGGCTTAGTGTGCGATGGTGATCTTGCGGGTCGCCGTCATACCGTCCGCCAGGATCTGGAGCGTATAGGTGCCTTGGGCCAACTGCGAGAGGTCCAGGGTGGTCGTCTGCTCGCCGGAGGTGAAGCTGCGGGTGCCTTGGAACACCACGGCGCCCAGCAAGTTGGTCACGGTGATGTTCGCCTGGGTGGCGCTGGGCAGGTTCAGGTTCAGGCTCAAACGGCCCGTGGTGGGGTTGGGGAAGAGGGAAAGGCCGTTATCCAGCACGTTCTCGGTCACCGAAGCGGCGATGGAGGTCTTGAACGGTTCCATCTTGGTGTCTTGGAATGAACCTCCGGTGATCACGTTCTGGCCATTCATGCGCAGGCGGAAGTAGCCGTTGCCATAGCTGCAGCAGATGCCATCGCCGGCCGCATCGTAGATCTCGAAGCGGTAGCACTCGTTGTCGTTCAGGGTCCAGTTCTCGGTGTACTCGGTGTTCGCCGCGTAGTTGCCCGCAGGGTCCTGCTCCACCACGTTGCCTGCCTCATTGAAGAGTCTCCAGGTGGTCTCGCTGGGGTAGTTGTCGGTCTTCAACTTCAACTCCACGTTAATGCCGGGCATCACGGTATTGTCCGCGGTCACCGAACCGTTCACACTGTTGTTGGTGGCCTCATCGTCGCTGGTGAGGATGGTGTAGGTGATGTTATTGGAGGCCTGGGTGGGGTTGAAGCTCGCCACGGTGATCTCCTCCAACTCATAGGTATCCAGGTTGCCGGACCAGTTCACAGAGCCCAATACGGTGGTGCCACGCTTGGCTTCCACGGAGGCGCTGGTAATGGGCGCGGTACCGGTGTTCTGAAGGCGCACCTTAAGGTCCACCGGGCTGCCCATACATACCACCTGGCTGTTGATGTTCGGCAGGACCGATGCATCAGCAGGGGAGTCGGCTTCGTACTTGTCGCACTGCTGGCTGGAGGTCCAAAGGGCGGTGGCGCTCACCGGACCCACTTCATAGATCATGCGGTTGGGGCAGATCCGGTAGATGGTGGGGAAGTAACTGATCTCCAACGCGTCGGCGATCGAAGCATTGTCGATGATGGGATAGGGCGTACCTGTCACCCAGTTCCCTTGCGTGGCTGCCGTATTGCCATTCAGGTCGGCAAGGGTGGTCGATCCATCGCCTTCCACGAAGAACACCCGTACCTTGTTGTCGCCAGCAGGACCATGTGTATTGTACAAGTTGGCCAGCGAATGGGTCTCATGGTAGCTCCAGCAGGGGCCACACCAGGTCGCGCTCACGTCCACGAACACGGTATACCCCGAATCGAGCAGGGAGTAGAGGTTATGGCTATTGCCGTTCAGGTCGGTCCCGGTCCAGTCGGGGCAGATGCTGTAATCGGGCATTTGCGCACTGGCCGCGGTAGCCAGCGAAAACGCAGCAGTAAGAAGTAAGGTGTGCTTCATGCGGTCTGAAAGGTGTGTTTGAGTGACTGTCGTTCGGAGGGCATTGCTTCGAGCGTTGCCGAAAGTAGAAGGGTAAGCCCCAGGCTGGGCATCGGCTTCTTCGGTGGATTGGGATCCTACCCGGCCAATAGGGGCGCACGGACCGGCCGACAAAGATGCGGACCCGGCCCGATCGGATTATCTTCGCAACACATCCCACGCGCACCTCCCCATGAGAAAACAGCTCCCCACGCTCGCGGCCCTCTGCCTTCCCACGCTACTGATCGCACAACAGCCGATAGTGACCCTTACCGACGAAGGCGGTAATGTGGTGAATGGGACGGTGGTGCATGCTTTGAGCGGCACATGGGAACTTCGGGACACGGTGAGCCTGTTCGCACAGCTCAACGCGGAATCGGAGCGCACGGTGAACCTACGCCGGTACGAGGTGCAAATGGTGGAGCAATCCAAGAATTTCTACTGCTGGGGCGTGTGCTACACCGCGCAGACCGCAGGTAACATCCCGGTCTGGGAAAGCGCACACCCGGTCTTCATGGGTGCCGGACAAACGGTGGACAACTTCCATGCGTATTACGAATCCCGTGGGCATGCCGGGGCCTCCACTTTCCGCTTCGTTTGGTTCGATGTGGACAACATGAACGACAGTACGTGGGTGGATATCGTATTCGACTCGGCGGTGGGCATGGGTGAGAATAGTGGAGGCGTCCTTGGGTTCGATGCCTACCCGAACCCGGCGCTGGATGCACCGATGACCGTGCGTTTCTCCCTGGACCCATCGGTGGTAGGGGCACAGCTCGTGGTATACAATGCACTGGGCGGCAAAGTGCTGGTGCGGCAGGTGCGCGGGGCCAGTGCCTCGGTGGTGCTGCCCCGGGACGAGTTCCAGCCGGGCGTGTATTTCGCCAACGTGGAGGTCGGAGGCAGAGCCTTGATCACCAAGCGCTTGATCATCGGCGGCCGTTGATCGAGCCGCACAAGCGGTCAGCAAGCGTTCTCATGCCCACCGTAGCAGGGGCTTGGATGCCCTCCACGCCGGGTTGTTGAACCGCCACAGGGTTCGGGTCCACCACGTGGATCGGGGTTCCGGGTGGCAGGGCACGAAGCAGCCCGGCCGCAGGGTATACCTGCAACGAGGTCCCCACCACGATACAACGATCGGCCCGGGACATGAGTCGGGCGGCCTCGGGCAGCAGGGGTACCTCCTCTCCGAACCAAACGATGTGCGGTCGGAGTTGGGATCCCAGCGGGCAGCGGGCGCCCCATGGAAGTGATGGGCCGTTCACCGGGATGACGAGGGAGGGGTCGGCCGTGCTACGGGCGAGCAGGATCTCTCCGTGCAGGTGCAGCACCCGGGTGCTCCCGGCACGTTCGTGGAGGTCGTCGATGTTCTGGGTCACCACATGCACCTCGAAGTGCCGCTCCAGGTCGGCAATGGCGCGGTGAGCGGCATTGGGCTGGGCGGCCAGCACCTGTGCCCGACGCAGGTCGTAGAAATGGAGCACCTTCCGAGGGTCGCGCGACCAGGCTTCGGGGGTGGCCACCTCCTCGATCGGGTACTGTTCCCAAAGCCCATCGGCATCGCGGAAAGTGCGCAGACCGCTCTCGGCGCTCACCCCGGCCCCGCTGAACACAACCAGTCGTTGGTCTCCCATGGTCACATTGCGCCCCTTCGTGGAATAGCTCAGGAGGTTGAAACTACCGCCAAAAGAACGGTGCGCCGATCCATGGAAGCGGTTATTTTCGCGCCTCCTTGTTGGACCTTATCGCAGCGCATCGCCGAACTGTACCCTGGATCTTATTTGAAGCCACCCATCGCGCGGGGACAGGATGATCGATAGCCTGAACGGAACGTTATTGCACGGCGGTATGGACCATGTGGTCCTGGAATGCGGCGGCGTGGGCTACCTGGTCCATGCCCCGGCCACCGTCCTGGCCGAACTCCCGGCGAGTGGCACGGTGCGCCTGTTCGTGCATTACGCCGTTTCGGTGGATGTGCGTTCGGGCCAGAGCGAACATCGGCTGTTCGGCTTCACCGATCGCGAGGATCGCCAGCTTTTCCGCCGACTGATCGAGGTGCAAGGGGTGAGCGCCACGATCGGTATGGCCATCATGGGAGCGCGTCGGGCACAGGAGATCCACACGGCCATCCTGGTGGGCGACGAGACCATGCTGAAGGGGATCAAGGGCATCGGACCGAAGTTGGCGCAGCGGATCATCGCTGAACTGCAAGGGAAATTGGCCGCGGTGCCGATGCCGGGCCGCACGGCGGTGGTCGCCGGGGGCAATACCCTGCGAGCCGAGGCGTTATCGGCACTGACCTCGTTGGGCGTGGACCGTTTGAAGGCCGAACGAGCGATGAACGCGGTATTGCAGGAGCATGGGGGCGATGGACCACCCTTGGAAGAACTCATCCGGCTTACGCTGAAGAACCTCTGACCGGGACCCATGCCACGCCTGCGGACCATACGACCATTGATCGGCGCCCTGTTGCGGCCGGTGGTGGCGATGCTTCTGGCGGTCGGGGCGCTGGATGGTCAAGCGGCCGATCTCGTGTTCGAGGTGCTCCAGCAGCCGGTCGATTCGCCGGTGAACCTGCAATTCCCGATCACCGATCCGCTCACCCCCGGTGCAACGAGCAGTGGTAGCATCAACCTGGGCGATCCGGAGAACATCCAGAACGAGGTGGAGTATGACCCGGAAACAGGGCAGTACATCATGCGCAGCTCGGTGGGCGGGGCCTTTGATTACCGGCCACCCATGAGCATGTCGTTGGAGGAATACCTCAATTACGATATGGAACGCAGCATGGACAACTACTGGTTGGACCGTGTGGAGCAGGATAGTGAGAGCGCGCAGAAGAGCCTGATCCCGACGATCAAGGTGAGGGGTGAGGCCTTCGATCGGATCTTCGGGGGCAACACCATCGATATCAAGCCCCGCGGTTCGGCGGAGGTGATCTTCGGTGTGAACATCAGCAAGACGGAGAACCCACGGATCCCGATCGACCAGCGGCGGATCACCACCTTCAACTTCGACCAGCGCATCCAGCTGAACCTGGTGGGCAACATCGGGGAGAAGCTGAAGATCAACACCAACTACAACACCCAGGCCACCTTCGACTTCGAGAACCAGGTGAAGTTGGACTACACCGGGTACGAGGACGAGATCATCCAGAAGATCGAAGCGGGCAACGTGAGCCTGCCCCTTCGCGGCACCCTGATCCAGGGCAGCCAGAGCCTCTTCGGCCTGAAGACCGAACTGCGTTTCGGAAGGCTCACCGCCACGGCCATCTTCAGCCAGGAGAAAGGGCAGCGCCGCAACGTGCAGACCCAGGGTGGCGCGCAGACCACCGTCTTCGACATCAAGGCCGATGAGTACGAGGCCAACAGGCACTACTTCCTCAGCTACTACTTCCGCGATCGTTACGACCAGGCCCTGCGCACCCTGCCCACGGTGAATAGCGGGGTGATGATCCAACGGATCGAGGTATGGGTGACCAATACCCGACAGGACTTCCAGCAGACGCGCAACTTCGTGGCCTTCACCGATCTGGGCGAGGACGCCACGCCCGCCTCGGTCGCTGCCGGGCACTTCAGCGGCGACATGCCCCCAGGCCTGGTGCAGGACCGCCCCAACTCCACCGTGGCCGATAACAGCGCGAACTCGTTGTACCAGACGGTGAGCCAGGACCCAGGCATCACTGGCTTCGTCAACTCCAGCCAATCGCTGCAAGCCCTCGGTCTGGTGGCGGCGCGGCATTTCGAGAAGGTGGAGAGCGCACGCCTGCTCACGGCCAACGAGTACACGGTGAACCAGCGTCTGGGTTTCATCTCCCTGAACCAGTCGCTGAACAACGACGAGGT
>JADLAI010000067.1 GCA_020848295.1 Flavobacteriales bacterium | reverse complement strand
GGTGGATCTGGATGGGGCAAGCGGGGTCGATGTGATCGTTCGCCAGCCGAATGCGATCTCCTGGTACCGGAACACGGATGGCCTGGGCAGCTTTGCTGGATCGGACACCCTGCACGTTTCGCTGGATCTGCTCGATGCCTGCGACTTTGCCGATGTTGATGCGGATGGTGACCTGGATCTTGTCGTCGCTGATCGTGGTGCCGATGCGATCCTGCTGCTGCGGAATGAAGGTGCGGGTGCTTTTGGATCACCTGAGGTGGTAGTAGAGATGAATGGCGGGGTCGCGGGTGCGATCCACCTCGTCGATGCTTTTGGCAGCCCGGAGCCCGAACTCTTCTATAGGTCTGGCGGTGTGGTCGCCCTCCCCAATGAAGGTGGTTCTTTCGGAACTACGGAGTTGGTCCTCACCACGGGAGGGTTCAGTTTCGACTTTCAGGTGCTGGATGTTGATGAGGATGGGGATCCGGATCTGGCCTCCTTCAACGGGCTGAACCCCACCTTGATCATGCTTAGGAACCCGGGTGTGGAAGGAGAACCATGGGAACCCATCGAGTCCTACTCCATGGGCAACCCTGGTGGCCACCCGACGCAGGCTTTGGATGTGGATGGCGATGGGGACCTGGATATGGCCAACGCGGCCAATCACCTCATGCAATGGTGGCGTTTCCCGGTGGTGGGCAGTGCACCGTACTCCGTAGGAGCTTTGGTGAATGGAATGACATCCAGCCTGCACCGCCGTGGATGGACCGCCCGCTTGGGCTGCGGCCCAGGTGCCACCATGCTGTGGACGGATTCCATCGGCGAACCGGTACAGTGGTCGACCTATGATCCCACGCTCGGCGCATTCGCGCCGATCAGCACCCTGCCCGATCTGCCATCATTCCAAGCCATCCACAGCGGCGACATCAACGGCGATGGTAAAGAGGATCTTGTGCTATGGCACGGAGACACCCTTTCCTGGTTCGCGAACCGGATCTCAGCGCCTGTGTTGACCATCGAATTGACACCCTTCGATACCCTGTGTGATTCGGGTGATGCGTACACACTCCAACATGCCACCCCCACTGGAGGTATTTGGCGCGGCACGGGTGTGGAATCCAATGTGTTCACCCCGGATGGTCCAGGCACGTTCGAGCTGAGTTATTGCTTGGCAGATGAGGTTTCCGGTTGCCCGGTGGTGGCATCCCAGGGCTTGGAGGTGATCAGCGCCCCGACGCTCAACCTGCTCGCCGGAACCCCCGAACTCTCATGTGCCGAGGACACCTTGGTCTACGAAGCAACTCCTGCTGGTGGGACCTGGGGCGGCATCGCTGACGCGAATGGCGTGGTGGACAGGTCGTGTGTTGCCCGGCCGGTGGAAGGGGCGGTGGAATACCAGATGAACGCGGTGAATGGCGGGGAATGCGTCGCTTATGGGGCGCTGGTCCAAAGTCCAGCGTGCGTCGTCGTGAGCCTCGGCCCTGACCAAGCAGTTTGTCATCTTGGGGATACGCTCGAGGTGGATGTCATGCGACCCATGAACGGAGGAATGGCGATGGAGGGAATGGATGAGGTGATCTACCCTTCGCCGGTCAATGCGATAGGTCTGTTCTATCCCATCCACGCACCTGGAACCTACGAGATCATTGCCACAGCGATCGCTCCGAACTACTGCCCGGGGCACGACACGATGGTCGTGGAGGTGTTGCCCCTGCCGGAGGTGACTTTCAACTTGGGCGTTGAAACCATGTTGAATGGCCAAGTATTGGATCTTGATGGCATTGGCGAGCCTGTGGGTGGGGTCTATCTGATCGATGAGGACACCATGGAGGTCTTCGCCCCCATCGGCTATGCGGTCGGCACGATGGTTCCGATCCAATACACCTACACCGATCCGGTGACCGGTTGCTCCGGTACGGCTGTCGACTCGATCATCATCGATGGCACGGTGGGCATCGATCAACTGCATTCACGCTCGGCATCAACGCTCCGTCCCAATCCCGCGTCAGCGGCCGTTCGATTTCAAAGCCCGACCCCCGGTGGGTTGCGGATCCTGGATGGACTTGGGCGTGTGGTCCAGCAGGGAAGAGTGCCCGAAGGTGTTGTAACGCTCGATGTGAGCACGCTGCGGCCTGGTACCTACTGGGTGGAGGTGACAGGTCCGTCGTGGAGTTGGCGCGAGCGGCTGATCGTTGCGAGGTAGACGCCCCCTCACCCTACGATCACCCGCCCGGTCTTCTTCGCCAGGCGCTTCTTCACCTCGCTCAGGTGCATGATCTCCTGCAGGAGGGCCATTACGCCCAATTCGTCCGCGGACCTCAGCTCCTCCTGCCGCTCTTTGATCATGCGGTCCACACGACGTTCCTTCAGGATGTCCACCGCCTCCTCCAATGCATCGTAGAGCACCTCGCTCTCGCGTTTCACATGGATCTTGTGCCGATCCTTCCAGTTGGGGCTGAGCACATGCCGCTCCGTGAGCAGGTCGATCGCCGTGCTGCGCCAATGCTCCTTTTCGTGGGTCACGTAGCGTGTACCTTCCACGGCTTGGCCCAGGTTGGTGCTGTGGCGGTAGTCCCGGTACATCTCCAGGAAGATCGGCTCATCGAAGAGGATGTCGTCCAACGCCAATAGTTCGAACATCAACTCGGCCACACTGGTCTCCTCCTCCACCTTGGTGCCATCCTCTTCCTCGAACGGCACTTTGATCCGCTGGTGCCCGTAGCTCAACAGCATGCGCAGCAGGTCGCGCTCCTGGGGTGCGGTGCCGAGGTCCTCAAGCTCGATCTGAGGAGCCCTCAGCTCTGGTGCAACTATCTCCTCTTCCGGACTGTCCGCTAAATCCTTCTTTAGTCGAGCACGATACTGTTTTCGGAGTTCTTTGTTGACTTCACTGATAAGCGCCTGCTCTTGAATGTTCAGGATTTGACTAAGCGGAGTAGTGTATGTCCCGCGGATGAATGGGTCTGATACAAATGAGAGCGTCGCGATGGAATCCCGGATGAGCTCGGCCTTCTTGAAGGGATCTCCGGCAGCCTCTTTCGCAAGAATCTTAGCCTTGAACAGAATGAAGTCCTGCTCACTCGACGTCAAGTAGGAACTTACCTCACTACTACTTCGCGTTTTGGCATAGCTATCAGGATCTTCACCCTCTGGGAAAGTCACGATCTTGACATTCAGACCTTCCTTGAGTATCATATCGATGCCGCGCAAGCTTGCCTTCATACCTGCGGCATCACCATCATATAGAATCGTGACTTTGGATGCGTAGCGCTTGATCAAACGCACCTGCTCCTCGGTGAGGCTGGTGCCGCTGCTGGCCACCACGTTGGTGATGCCCGCCTGGTGCAGACTGATCACGTCGGTGTAGCCCTCCACCAGGTAGCAGAGGTTCTGCTCCACGATGGCCTTCTTGGCGTAGTATACCCCGTACAGCGAACGGCTCTTGTTGTAGAGCACGCTCTCCGGGCTGTTGAAGTACTTGGGCAGCTTCTTGTCGCTCTTGAGCGTGCGCGCGCCGAAGGCGATGGGCTGACCGCTGAGGCCG
>JADLAI010000066.1 GCA_020848295.1 Flavobacteriales bacterium | reverse complement strand
CGGTCGGGTTCTGATCATTGCTGGCAAACCCACCCGGACCGCTCCATGCGAAGCTGCCGTTGCCGGTGCCCTGCAGTTGGATCGAGGTCACCGAGCAGGTGAGTGTACCGCCGGTGGCCTGTGCGCCGGGTGCGGTCGTGTTCACGGTCACCGTGACCAGATCGGTGCTGCTGCATCCATTTTGTGGGTTGGTCACGGTCAATGTGTAGGTGCCGGCGGCGTTCACGACGGCATCCTCACTGGTCTGTCCAGATACGATCCCTGGGCCGCTCCACGAGAAGGTCATGCCATTCAAGTTGGAGGAGCCATCAAGCGTCACCTGCCCGTTGTTCACACAGGTGATCTCACGATCGGGGCCCGCATTGGCAGTTGGTTTGACCGTTCCTGGAATGTCCACTGCTAATACCAAGGAGCAGCCGTTGGCGTCGGTGATGGTCACACTATAGGAGCCTGCTCCAACTCCGTTGATGCTCGCACCAGCCGCACCGGTACTCCATAGGTAGGTGTAGCTTGGTGTACCACCGGACCCGGTAACGGTCGCAGCACCGTTGTTGTTCCCACAGGTCGCGGGTGCCACTTGTGCGCTTCCGCCGACAGCGGTCGGCTGGCCAACTGTGAAGGTGTTGCTGGCCGTACAGCCGTTGGCGTCGGTCACTGTAACAGAATAACTCCCTGCTGCAAGGTTGGTGGCGGTCTGTCCCGTCTGACCATTGCTCCATGCATAAGCGAAGGGTCCGAGACCATCGGCTGTTGCGGTGATACTTCCCGTGGCGCTCCCGAAGCAGGTGGGGGTCGTGACGACCCCTGTTACGGTCATCAGTTTCACTTTCACGACCTGGTCCGCTGCACCGGCGAGGATGCACGCATCACCGCCGATGATCCGGCGGATATAGGTGTCCTGGGTGATCGCACCGATCTGGGATCCATTCAAGTGCTGGCCAGTGGCACCGCTTATGTTGGTCCAGTTCAGGCTATCGAGGCTGATCTGCCATTGATAGGTGGCGGCTGACCCGAAGGAGGGATATGCCGACGCTACATTGTTCCGCACGATCGTGGGTAGCACATAACTGGGCAGCGATCCGGTGATGTTCCCCGGAATACTTCCCGCGCAGATGGATGTGCCGCTATAGGCGATGCTGTTACCGAGCAGGTCAGGTGGATTGGCCCAGACCACCAAGCCGGGTTCGTAGATGCTCGTGGAACTGTTCTTGGTGGTGTTCAGTGCGCCTTGGGTCAGCGGAATGTTATTCGACCGTGCGGTCACGATCGTGTAAATGCGACAGTTGCTGAACTTGATCCCGCGCTGACCCACGGGGTCGGTGTCATCTTGGCTGCCACCATAGTAGGTGCTGAACAGGAGCGAACCGAGGTCGTTCTTCAGCTTGAGGAAGACCTTGTCCTGGTTGCCCTGGGAGCCGGTCTGCAGCGGCACGTTGGGCGAGGCACTTACGGGGAAGTTGCTACTGGCGGTATATCCGAAGATGTACACATCGTTGTTCTGGTCCACGTTCAGACCCATCATGTTCACTTCCTGGCCTGTTCCACCCACATAGGTGCCGTTCAGGAAGGTCTGGTCGATGGCCATCCGACCCACATAGAAGTCGTTGCCGTTGTTGTAGCTCACATCATAGGCACCGGCTGTGATGTTGGCGGTATTCAGTCCAGCGGTCACACCTCCGAAATAGAGTTCGGTCCTCGTGTTGTTGAACTCCATGCACAGCAGGTTGGTAGTGCCTGAGCTGGAGGAGTAGTAGGACGACCAGGTGGTGGCTGCGCTGGTGCCATTGATGCGTTGGAGGAAACCGGCCGCCGTTCCGCCAAGCGAGCTTTGACGCGGACTGGTGGTGGGGAAGTTCGAACTGGCCGTATTGCCTCCGATGAACAGGTCAGCGGTGGCATCGTTGTACAGCATGATGCTCGCACGGTCGTTCCCATTTCCACCGTAGTTGCGCATCCATACCAGGGAATTGAGGTCCTGGTTGATGCGGAAGACGATGGCATCGGTGCCGCCGTTGTTGGTGTTGCTTGCGCCGGCACCGCTGTTCAATGTGTTGAGGTTGGTACTGGTGGTGCTGCCGCAGACGAAAACATCGCCGTTGGCCGCCGTGCGGATGTCGTAGGAGTTGTCCGTACCGTCACCACCGATCACGGCCGCTTTCATGCTCTGGCCATCCGTGGTGAGCTTCAGAACGAAGATGTCCTCTCCGCTCTGCGACTGCTGGTTGATGCTCGTCCCGGTGAACGTGCTTCCGCCGAGCACGGGGAAGTTGCTGCTGGCCGTCAGGCCTGTGATGTACAGGTGGCCATCGGAACCCTGTTCCATGGCGTAAGGGTTGTCCTGACCATCACCGCCGATGTAGGTCTGCCAGACCCGAACGCCACTACCACCGATGGTCGCTGGTTCCAGGTATTTGCCCACCACCAGGTCCACACCGCCGTTGGCCGAAACGTCAAAAGCGCCTACCGTGATCTGGTCCGTAGTGCCATCGGGCCGGGCCACGATGTAAATGGCGCCGTCACTGGGGTCAACCCAGATGCAGTGGCCATGGTTCGCACCAGCGGTCGCCGTATTCACCCAAGTGGACCACCGCATGGCGATGGGGTCGATCACCAAAGGAATGGAGCGATCGTAAGAACCCAGGTCGAAACCAAGCACATTCTTTCCTGTCACCCGGTAGCTGGCCTCAACGGTCCTTTCCCGGCCCCCGACCATTTGGTACACGATCGGGGCGGGCAAGGTGATCTCGCCCAGGCTCGTGGTCATCACCAGTTCGCCTTTTTCGTTCACCCGCAATTGCTCAATACCCTCGTGCTCGATCGCGATCGCACGGGGTTCGCTGCCAGGTTTGCAGATCACATCATACTCCAGGGAGCCATCAGCGGCTGGGTAATAGCGCACGTCGATCCCCGCATATACATCCCTGTACCACGTCTCTTGGAATGTGCGGACATCGAGTGCAGCGGTCATACCGACGAAGTAGTTCCGCGGATCATCATGGGGGTCACGGCCTTCCACGCGCATGGTAGGGGATCCGTTCTGAAAGCGCAGCCGCCAGCCATGCCCTTTTTCCCGGGCCGTCAATGGTCGTGCGAGTCGGCCATCTTGTACGTCCTTCTCAGCAAGCATGCCCTCTTCCTGGCGCGCAAGGACCGCCTTGGGGTCATACGCCTTGATCAGCATACCCTCTGGCGTGGCCAGGGCCTGGCCGAATGGGAAGTCCGCACGATACAGCACTTCCTTCCGGAATTGCCCCTTGTTCTCGATGAATTCGATCCGGTGGTCGTATTTGTGCAGGATCTCATCGAGGGCCTCCGAGTGGTGGTCGTCGTGGTGGTGGTGGTCCTTTTCCCGCTGGGCCAATTGGGCGCTTGCCGGGATCCAGGTGGCCAACAGCAACAACAGCGTCAAGGCCGTGTGCCGCAACCACCTTCGTTCTGTGGGGGTCATGTACATCGGT
>JADLAI010000065.1 GCA_020848295.1 Flavobacteriales bacterium | reverse complement strand
TCGGCTTTATGTGGCCTCCGGCCCACGACCATGAGCGGCAGGGCCCGCATCGCCGGTGAACAAAGGCCATAGGCCGGATAGAGGAACGGCGGCCTCGCAGTGCAACTCCATCCTGGTGACGGGGTGGATGAATTTGATGGATCGCGCATGGAGATGGATGCTCCGATCCTTCTCGCCACGGCGGGCACCGTACTTCACATCGCCCTTGATGGGCCAACCCGCAGCACCCAACTGGGCCCGGATCTGGTGGAACGCCCCACCCTCCGGCCGCACCTCCACCAGCGTATACCGCTCGCCCATACGCAAGGGGGAAACATGCAGGCGACCGGGCGCCCCTTTTCCCGACGCCGCAAGTACCGCCTTGTGCTTCGAGGGATCGCGGCGCAACACCGCTTGCAACTCCATGGTCGTGGCCATTCGGCCTTCCACGATCGCCCAGTACTGCTTCTGCACCGTCCGTTCCCTGAATTGTTCGCTCAATGCTTCAGCCGCCTGCGGGGACCTACCGAACAGCACGACCCCGCTCACGGGCCGGTCGATCCGGTGGATGAGCCAGAGCTCTTTGGCACCGATCTGTGCGCGTAGAAGGCTCAGCAGATCGGGATCGCCGGTCGGGTCCGGCTGAACGGGCATGCCCGCTGGTTTGCACACGGCCACCAGCTCCGCATCGGACCGGATGACCGGGATCACCGGCGGCTCAGTACTGCTCCTCGGCGTTGGGGAAATCGAGCGAGCGCACATCCGCGATGTAGGAGGATACCGCCCCCGTGATGACACCGTGCAGATCGGCATACCGGCGAAGGAAACGGGGGTTGAATTCCTTGTTGATGCCCAGCATATCGTGCAACACCAACACCTGTCCATCCACGCCATTGCCCGCCCCGATCCCGATCACGGGGATCTGCACACTTGCCGCCACCTCACGGGCCAATTGGGCCGGGATCTTCTCCAGCACGATCGCGAAACAACCGGCCTCTTCCAACAGTTTGGCATCGGCCCTTAGACGTTCGGCCTCCTCCTCTTCCCTGGCCCTGACCACGTAGGTTCCGAACTTATAGATGCTCTGGGGGGTCAACCCGAGGTGACCCATGACCGGGATGCCTGCGGTGAGGATCCGTTGAATGGAGGTGATCACCTCCCGCCCCCCTTCCAGCTTCACCGCATGGGCACCGCTCTCCTTCATGATCCGGATCGCGGAGTTCAAGGCGCCCTTGGAGTTGCCCTGGTAGGTGCCGAACGGAAGGTCCACCACGATCAACGCCCGCGCACAGCCCCGCACCACGGCCGAGGCATGATAGATCATCTGGTCCAGTGTGATGGGCAATGTGGTCTCGTGCCCGGCCATCACATTGCTGGCGCTATCGCCCACCAGGATCACATCGATGCCGGCACCATCCACCAAACGGGCCAGGGAATAATCGTAGGCGGTGAGCATGGAGATCCGTTGGCCTTGCGCCTTCATCTCCTGTAAGGTATGCGTGGTCACACGTTTGGCGTTCGCTGCTCCGGTGCTCATGGTGTAAAGCTACGGGTCGCTCTCCAGTTGCAACGGAAGCCCACCCCGGACCGGGCATCGGCCACACTGGACCGGCCATCGGTGCGTGTGCTGTGGGGCGGCCGCTATCTTTGGCCCTTCGCCACTTCCCTACATGCAGCGCACGTTATCCTTCCTGGTCTTCGGCTCCCTCCTTTCGGCATGCAGCACCGACCTCGACATCAATGCACCCTACAAGAACATCACGGTGGTGGAGGGCATCCTGAACATGCGGGACAGCCTGCACTACATCAAGATCAACAAGGCATTCCTGGGGTCGGGTGATGCGCTGGCATACGCGCAGGTGCAGGACTCGAACGAGTGGCGGAACGATGCCTTCGAATACCGCCAGGTGGTACGGCGGCGCGACGGCCAGGTCCAGGGCACCTTCCCTTTGCGCGATACCCTGGTCACCGGCCGGGAACCCGGTACCTTCTATGGGCCCACCCAACGGCTCTATTACTTCCGTGACCACACCTTCCACGACTCCATCCAGCAGGTGGGCGGTTACGTGGACCTGTTCCTCGACCCGGCCAGTACCTATTCCGTGGAGATGAAGGTGAAAGGCGAGGAAGTATCGGCCAGCACCTCCATCGTCAATGATTTCTCCATCCAGTCGGCGGATCAGAGCACGGGCCAGGTGATCAACCTGCTGCTGAGCGGCGATTACGGCGTGTTCGAATTGAACTGGACCTCGGGGCGCAACAGCCAACGCTATGTGATCGACTACCGATTCAACTACAGCGAGGTGCGCAATGGGGTGGAAGGTGAACGCAAGTCCTTCACCCGCCGGTTGGCCACGGTGGTGAAACGGAGCACCAGCCCCAGCGAGGCGATGAGCACCACCCTCGACGGCCGACGCTTTTTCGAGGATGTGGCCTCGGCCATCCCGACCGATGCCACCGTGCAACGTCGCATCTTCTATGGTATCGACTTCGTGCTCTCCGTGGCCAATAACGAATTCCACACCTACCTGACCCTCACCGAACCGGTTTCCGGGATCATCGAGGACCGCCCTACCTATTCCAACATCAACAACGGTTATGGGATCCTGGGCAGTCGGTACGTGAAGGAGATCCTCAGCAAACGACTGGGCCCCACTTCGTTGAATGAACTGGCGGACGGCAACATCACCGGGCACCTGCAATTCTGCTCGCGGATGGATGGCGACCAAGCAAGCTCCCATTATTGTCCCTGACGATCTGTCGGAATGGCAGATGCGAAGCCCGTCCGACATGGCGGGCTTCACCTTTCTTGGCAGGCTGATGGCCTTGGGAGTCGGCTGGCATGGAGCTTGACCGGGGCGGGCGTCGGCCATAATGGTATGGGCCGATGAACACCAAAGCGAATGAGCAAGATCATCGGGATCGATCTGGGGACCACGAATAGCTGCGTAGCCGTCATGGAGGGCAGCGAACCGGTGGTGATCACCAACAGCGAAGGGAAGCGCACCACGCCCAGTGTGGTGGCTTTTGTTGAAGGTGGCGAACGGAAGGTGGGCGACCCCGCCAAGCGGCAGGCCATCACCAACCCGACGAACACCATCTTCTCCATCAAGCGTTTCATGGGGAACACCTATGAGGAGGACGCCAAGGAGATCGCCCGTGTGCCTTACAAAGTGGTACGTGGCAGCAACGGCATGCCCCGCGTGGCCATCGGCGACCGCGACTACACCCCGCAGGAGATCAGCGCCATGATCCTGCAGAAGATGAAGAAGACCGCGGAGGATTACCTCGGCACCACGGTGACCGAGGCGGTGATCACCGTGCCGGCCTACTTCAACGATGCCCAGCGCCAGGCCACCAAGGAAGCCGGGGAGATCGCCGGGCTGAAGGTACGCCGGATCATCAACGAGCCCACCGCCGCTGCACTGGCGTATGGCTTGGACAAGAAACACAAGGACCAGAAGATCGTCGTGTTCGACTGCGGTGGCGGTACCCACGACGTGAGCGTACTGGAACTGGGCGATGGCGTATTCGAGGTGAAGAGCACCGATGGTGACACGCACCTGGGTGGCGACGACTTCGACCAGGTCATCATCGATTGGCTGGCTGATGAGTTCAAGAATGACGAGGGCCTGGACCTGCGCAAGGACCCGATGGCCCTACAGCGTCTGAAGGATGCCGCCGAAAAGGCGAAGATCGAGCTGAGCTCCACCACGAGCAGCGAGATCAACCTGCCGTACATCATGCCGGTGAACGGCATTCCCAAGCACTTGGTGCGTAGCCTGAGCCGAGCCAAATTCGAACAACTGGCCGACAGCTTGATCAAGCGCACCATCGCCCCCTGCGAAAGCGCGCTGAAGAACGCCGGCCTGAAGACCAGCGACATCGACGAGGTGATCCTGGTGGGTGGCAGCACCCGCATCCCGGCGATCCAGGAAGCGGTGAAGAAATTCTTCGGAAAGGAACCCAGCAAAGGGGTGAACCCGGATGAGGTCGTCGCCATCGGTGCCAGCATCCAGGGCGGCGTACTGACCGGCGAGGTGAAGGACGTGCTCCTGCTGGATGTGACCCCGCTGAGCCTCGGCATCGAGACCATGGGCGGTGTGATGACCAAGTTGATCGAGGCCAATACCACGATCCCGACCAAGAAGAGCGAGACCTTCAGCACGGCCAGCGACAGCCAGCCCAGTGTAGAGATCCACGTGCTGCAGGGAGAACGCCCCATGGCCGCGGGCAACCGTACCATTGGTCGCTTCCACCTGGATGGCATCCCACCTGCGCCTCGCGGTGTGCCGCAGATCGAGGTGACCTTCGACATCGACGCCAACGGTATCCTGCACGTGGGGGCCAAGGACAAAGCCACCGGCAAGGAGCAGAGCATCCGGATCGAGGCCAGCAGTGGCCTGAGCAAGGACGACATCGAAAAGATGAAGAAGGAGGCCGAGGCCAACGCCGACAGCGACCGCGCCGCACGTGAGCGGGTGGACAAGCTGAACCAGGCCGACAGCCTCATTTTCCAGACCGAGAAGCAGCTGAAGGAGTTCGGCGACAAGATCCCTGCCGAGAAGAAGCAACCGATCGAGGATGCACTTGCCAAGCTGAAGACGGCCCATGGCGCACAGGACCTGGCTGGCGTGGAAAGCGCCATGGCCGAACTGAACAATGTGTTCTCCGCCGCGAGTGAGGAAATGTACAAGGCGGCTCAGGAAGCACAGGCCAGCGGTACCTCCGGTGGTGCGCAAGCCGATGCTTCGGGCGATCAGGAAGTGAAGGATGTGGACTTCGAGGAGGTGAAGGACGATAAGAAGTGATCGCACCGGTATTCAACGGAAGAACCCCGCTCCGAGGAGCGGGGTTCTTCCGTTGAGTGGGGGTCCAATGGATTCAGCGCACCGAGGCCACTCGGCCATCCTGGTAATCCTCCAGCTTCAACACTGCACCTGCTTTGTCGTAATAGGTCCACGTCCCTATCCGCTGGGTATCCATCCGCGATGGGTCGTACCGGGCATGGCCTTCGGAACGCAAGGCCCCGCCAGGATGGAATTCACGTTGCACGAACTCCACCTGTTTCTTGTTCACCAATTGCAGGGTGCTCACCGGTTTCCCATCCGCTGCGAAAAGGTCCATCCGCAGGAAGTAGGGTTCTGAACGGTGGCGCTCCTCGGCATAACGCAGGGTACCGTCCACATAATGATCCTCATACTGGACCGACCGGCCATTGATGTACTTCGTTTCGGAACGGAGCTGGCCATTGGTATGGTAGGTCCGTTGGATGCACCGTACGGCGTCAATGGAACGGAACTCGCGTTCCAGCCCGCCATCGGGTCGGTAGTTCTTGTACACGGTCAACTGCCCGGCATCATAGAACCCGCGGTGTTTCAAGGAGCCATCCGCATGATGATCCTCCACCCAGCCGATGCAGGGATGGCCGCCACATCTCCTGATGGAATCCCCGCCCAGGAACCTGTTCATCCGATCGTATGCGCTTAAGTCCGGTGCGGGATCCTCGCCCAGATCGCCCATCACAAAATGTTCGTCGCTCGGTAACGCATCCGGTACCTGCTGGGCAAGGGCGACCTGAACGGTCATGGTCAACGCAAGAAGGATCGGGGATCTCATCGACCCATTGAACGGCCCAGGCAGGGTGACGGTTACACCACCCCCTCCAGTCCATCGAGGAAAAAGAGGACTCCACCGAAGAATCGAATGATCCTATCGAAACAGTTGAAATGCACTTTTGTCGAAATTCAATATCTTATTCGTTGATAATCAAGCAGTAGCAAACACGCGAACAGGCTGTACGAAGTACGTATACCACACCAAGCAAGCAGGTATGAACAGGCGTTTGTCGAAACAATATGATCACTTATCGACGAAAATAGTTGACACAGCGACGCTGATCGATGAATCTTCGATCCCGGATCCAAATCATTCTCCCATGAAACAGCTTTTCCCGCTATCGATCACCTCACCACCTCGAACGACCACGGGTGGAAGGATGCACCTCTCGGAACAAAGCCTTGCCAACCAACCCGGACCACCAGAGGTCCGGTTCGCATGGCATTGGACCCGAACGCTTCGTTCGGGAGCCTTAGCCCTGATGCTCTGCCTTTTCACGACGGCATGGAGCCAGGTCACACAGACGTACAACGCTTCCGGCACCTTCGTGGTACCAGCGGGCGTGAGCCAGGTAACGGTGGAGTGCTGGGGCGGTGGTGGTCGCGGGGGAACGCGGACCAACAATGGACGCGGCGGTGGTGGTGGTGGTGGTGCCTATGTGCGTAGCACCATCCCAGTGATCGAGGGGAACACGTACACGGTGACCGTTGGTCTTGGAAGTACGGATGCCTCCGCCGGGGACGACTCGTGGTTCGGAACGGCCACCACGGTCATGGCCAAGGGAGGTTCCTCCTGCGGGAACAACAACACCAACGGCGCAAGCGGTGGTTCGGCTTCCGCCTCGATCGGCACCGTGAAATTCAGTGGTGGAGATGGTGCTAATGCCCCGGCGAACACCGGTGGCGGTGGCGGCTCATCCGCAGGTACGGCTGCGGCCGGGAATGATGGCTCCGGCCAATCGGGCGGTGTTGCTCCTTCCGGTGGTGGCAATGGTGGTGGTGGTGGTAATGGTGCGTTCGATGCAGGAGATGGCGGAGTCGCTCCCGGTGGTGGTGGTGGTGGTGGAGAACGTACATGTTGTTTTACGGCTAATGGAGGATCAGGTGCGAATGGGCGTGTGGTCCTGACATATACGCCTTGCACGGGGCCCACGGTCTCGGTCACACCGGGCAATCCTTCGATCTGCAGCGGTTCCAGCGTGGTCCTTACCGCGTCCGGTGCATCGGCCAGCTATAGCTGGTCACCTGCCACAGGTTTGAGCGGCACCACCGGACCGGTGGTCACCGCCAACCCGACCACTACGACCACGTACACGATCACCGGCTTGAACACCGGGTGCTCAGTCCCAGGCACCAAGACGGTAACGGTTGTCGTAAAACCTGGACCGACGGCTGTTTCGGCAACGAGTACGCCGACCACGGTCTGTGCTGGCGGTAACGTGAACCTGACCGGGGGCGCCACGAACCTTCCGACCACCGTGTTCAGCGAGAACTTCAATGGGGGGCTCGGTGGCTGGTCAACTACGAATACTTCCACCGGAGGTACGCCAGCAGCTGCGGCATGGACCTCGAGGCCGAACAACTACTTCTACAACGGAACTGATCCGGACCCGACCTTTTCCAGCAACGATGCGAGCCCCTTCGTACTGAGCAATTCGGACGCACAGGGGTCCGGCACCACGGCCACCACATTGATCTCGCCGGGTTTCAGTGCCCAAGGCTATAGCACCCTTTCGCTCAGCTACTACCACAACTACAAGTACAACGCCACGGAGAACGCCAACGTGGATGTTTCCACCGATGGCAGCACCTGGACCAACGTTCAAGTGTTCACCAGTACGCAAGGCACTTACAACGGCTTTGTGCAAGCAACGGTCAACCTGAACGCCTATGCCGGTCAATCGTTGCTCTTCATCCGATTCCGGTACAATGCCACCTGGGACTGGTGGTGGGCCATCGACAATGTGGCCGTGACGGGAACCCCGGCAGCCTTGACCTGGGCATGGACATCAACACCTTCTGGGTACACCTCCGGGTCACAAAGCCCGACGGGGGTCCCTGTCCCAGCCGACCGGACATTCAACTTGCTGGTCACTGCCGGCAACGGATGCACAGCGACGGCGAATACCGGCCTGGTGACAGCCGTTCCGCCACCTGACGCAGGGACCGATGGCACCCTCACGATCTGTAGCAACGATCCATCGGCCAGCCTGTTCGACGCCCTTGGAGGAACACCGGATGCCGGTGGTGCATGGAGTGGGCCTGATCCAGTGAACCTGAACATGTACGATCCCACTACGATGGATCCCGGTGTGTACACCTACACGGTGAGCGCAGCACCCTGCGCCGATGCCACCGCCACGGTGACCGTGACCGAGAACGCGGCGACCCCTTGGTATGCCGATGATGATGGGGACGGCTTCGGTGATCCCGGGGATATGGTGATGGCCTGTGTGGCACCGGGCGGATACATCGCCGACAACAGCGACTGCGACGACACCCAGCTCCTTTACGTGGATGCGGATGGTGACGGCTTCGGTACCGGATCTCCCATCGCCTGCGGCGTGGCGAACAACTTGGATTGCGACGACACACAGATCCTCCACGCCGATGCCGATGGCGATGGTTTCGGAGCAGCGGCCAATGCACCCTGTGGGATCGCGGACGGTAGCGACTGTGATGACAGCCAGCTCCTGTACGCGGACAATGATGGGGACGGTTTCGGTGCTGGCGCGGCGGTAGCCTGTGGTGTGGCCGACAACACCGATTGCAACGACTCCGAATTGCAGTACGCCGATGTGGATGGTGACGGCTTCGGTGCCGGCAGCCCGGTGGCCTGCGGTGTGGCCAACAACCTGGACGACTGCCCCACGGTGCCTGGTCTGGTCGGGTCCAATTGCGATGCACAGCCCGGCCCCGGCTTCGCACTGGGCCAATTGAACAACAGCTGCACCTGCCAGGCCATCGCATGCACGGAGGATGTGGTGATCGAACTGCGCTCCGACGCGAACAGCGAACAGATCGGATGGGAGATCCTTGATCAGTACTCGAACCTGGTGATCTGCAGCGGTGGTGCCCCTGCCGACCCCTACCCGCATGGGATCACCACGCCGATCGTCCCGGGTTGCTGCCTGCCTGTAGGGTGCTACCGCCTACGGGTGCTGGACACCGGCGGGGATGGCTTCGTGAGCGGCGGGATCGTGGGTGGCTACCAACTGCGCGAGGACGGGGTGAACGGCATGCGTATCATCGACAACCTGGGCAACTTCACCAGCGGTTCGGTGAGCGCACTCTCCGCCAGCGTGGACAATGGCGCCTTCTGTGTGCCGGTCGGTACGGATGAACTCCTGTTCAGCAGTTGCGACAAGTTGGATTGGGCGAACAACAAGATGATCGTGTGCCACGCCAATGCCGCGGTGACCGCCCAGTACGGGGTGACCAACACCACCAGCGGTTACGAGTTCTGGTTCTTCGACCCCAACGGCAGTTACAGCTTCCGTCGCTTCCGCAGCCACGCCACCAGTGATGGCTTCGGTTCCGGCGCTACACGTGCCTGCCACCTCAAGGTGAACGGCTGGGTGAACAGCATGGCCACCCCGCATATCCCAGCGAACATGCTGCTGAACGTGCGCGTGCGCGGCCGCGTGGCCAACAGCAACCTGCCCTTCGGCGCGGCCTGCCAATTCAAGATCGATGCCGCCCTGGCTGCCTGCCCGCGCGCCAAACTGCAGGACGACCCCGCGAACCCGGCCGACTTCAGCTGCGGCGTGTTCCGCGATTTCGGTGGTGCCAGCAATCCTGGCAACCGCATCTATGCCAACCCGCCGCAACCGCTACCTGCCGTGCCCAGCAACATGGTGCGCTACCAGTTCCGCTTCCGTATCGCCGCAGAGAGCATCTGCATCGTACGCCCCCCGCAAACGAGCCCACGTATGGTGCTCAACTGGACCAGCGGGCCTTCCCTGCAATGCACCAAGACCTACGACGTGGACGTGCGTGTGAGCCTGGACGGTGGAGCCACCTGGTGCTTCGGGCCCGCAGGGACCACTGAGGCCGAAGCCTGCGCCGATACCGACGATTGGGGCAAACTGTGCAAGGTCACCATCAACCCCTGCCCGCCGATGGATGGCGGCGGGAACAGCATGGCCCAGGAGCCGACAGGTGGCCTCACCATGTACCCGAACCCGAACCAAGGTACCGACCTGGTCCTGAGCCTCGATCAGGTCAGCGCCGATGTCCGGCTCGTGAACGTGGACATTTACGACATGACCGGCAAGCGCGTGATGGTACGCACCACCGCACCCGTGGATGGCCGTTTGAACAGCACCCTGGAGCTGAACAACGATCTGCGCAGCGGGGTGTACATGGTGAACATCACCGCAGGCGACCGGAGCTTCACCGAACGGTTGGTGATCCAGCGGTGATCAACGAAGGACGATCCATGCGAGGACCCCGGCCGATCGCCGGGGTTCTTTCTTTGCCATGATCGGTGGCGATCAAGGATAAAGGAGGTACTTCGCCCTGACCCGTGCGTATCGGTCCAAACCATCAAGCCAGGTAGCACGGATGGCCTCTTCGCTCCAGCCGGCGTCCACCTGTTCCCTGAGTTGCGGCCCTCCAGCGAGTTTGTCGAAGAATGGGGTGAAGAACTTCGCATCGGACCGGACGGTGGCCCGCATGCCAAGAAGCCACTGAAGGTTGATGTGCCGATCCAGCCTGGCCTGGATGGCACCGTATTCCACAAGGTCAAGGCCCGTACACTCCACCCCTTTGTACGGTGGATCCTTCGCACCGGGCACGGGTTGTGGGGTGAACTTGAACCGACCGAGCGAAGAGCCCGGATAGCCGATGCACTGAAAAGGTTGTTGAGTACCACGACCAACACTCACGATGGTACCCTCGAACAGCCCCAATGAAGGATACAGATGGACCGCCGAGGCATTGGGCAGGTTCGGTGATGGCCGTATGGGCAACTCGTAGATCGTACGGTGCTCGTACCCAACGCAGGGGATCACCGTCAGTTCACACCCTACGCCACCGTTCAACCAACCTTCGCCGTTGATCATGCGTGCGAATTCCCCCACGGTCATCCCGTGTACCAACGGGACAGGGTGCATCCCCACGAACGATGCGTACGCGGGATCCAGCACAGGACCATCCACATAGAATCCATTGGGGTTCGGGCGATCGAGCACGACCACCGGCAACCTGCTCTCCGCAGCGGCCTCCATCACATAGTGCAGGGTGCCGATGTAGGTGTAGAAGCGTACCCCGACGTCCTGGATATCGAAAAGGAGGATGTCCACATCGGTAAGCTGCTCCTTCGTTGGCTTCTTGTTGGATCCGTAGAGTGAGACCAAGGGCAGGCCCGTGCGAGCATCACGTCCATCCTTCACCTGTTCACCGGCATCCGCTTCGCCCCGGAAACCATGCTCTGGTGCGAAGACCTTCACCACATTCACCTTCAAGCTGCGCAGGGAATCGACCAGATGTGTCGTCCGGATCCTACCGGTCTGGTTGGTGACCACCGCGACACGCCGGTCGGCGAGCAACGGCAGGTACTCGGCGGTCCGTTCCGCGCCCACATGAAGGTCAAGGTTCTGTGCAACAGGTTCCTCACCCACCTGCACCGCTTGCGGCTTACCGCAGGCACCAAGTACCAGGATGGCGGCCATGGTGGCTCCTATCTTCGCCACGGCCCAACGCCCGCCCCTCCCGTTGAACATCGCCCATTTCATCGCTCGTCGCATCCTGGTGGACAAGGATCGGGCCGATCGCTTCTCACGACCCATCGTCGGGATCGCGGTGCTGGGGATCATCATCGGCATGGCGGTCATGGTCATCACGGTGGGCATCACCTCCGGTTTCCAACGGGAAGTGCGCTCGAAGGTAACCGGCGCCGGTGGTCACCTGCAGATCCTCTCGATCGGCCAGACCGACATGAAGGAGACACCACGCGTGCTGATCGCCCAGCCGTTCTATCCGAGCCTGGACACGGTGAACGGTGTGAAGCACATCCAGGTCTTCGCCACCCGACCCGGGATCATCGAGACGGAGCAGGAAATCCAAGGCGTGGTGCTGAAAGGTGTGGGTCATGACCACGATTGGGAATTCCTTCAGAAGCACCTGAAGGGAGGCGTGGTACCCGCCATCGGTGATAGCACCCGCCCGATCGACCTTTTGCTTTCCACCTACCTGGCCAACCGGCTCCGGATCGGGGTCACGGATACCATCACGGTATACTTGATCAAGGACAACGATGATGTCCGGCCGCGGAAATTCAGGGTCTCGGGCCTCTATGAAACGGGGGTCGAAAGCCTGGACCACCAGCTGGTGTATGTGGACATCGCCCACCTTCAGCGGTTCGCGCAATGGGGCTTGAAGGCCGAAGTGCTTGTATCGGACACCTTGGACCGCGGACGGGTCAAGGTGGAGGCCTTGGCATTCGGAGGAGACCGGGTCTATTCGTATGAATGGCCTGACCTGGGGATCTCCGGTAGAGGACCGCATTGGATCCCCTTCCGTGAACGGATCACGTTGGTGGTGAAGGATGCCGAAGGCACGATACCGGACACCGCTTGGGTGGATCTGGCGCCAATGGAGGCAGTGATCGGAATGGGCGGAGAACGGGCCGTGCCGCGTGTGAAGGTCAGAGCACGTGGGGGCAGCGGTGGCAGCAACGCGGACTATTGCGGTGGGTTCGAGGTGATCCTGGACCGCTTCGAAGACCTTGGGCGGCTGGACGACCTGATCTACCGGGACCACCTGGACAACCGCCTTCGTTCGATAAGCGTGAAACAACGGTTCCCCGAGATCTTCGCATGGTTGGCGTTGCTGGATACCAACGTGGTGGTGATCATCGTGCTCATGGTCATCGTAGCGATCATCAACATGACCTCGGCCCTGCTCATCATCATCCTGGAGCGCACTCCGATGATCGGTGTGTTGAAAGCATTGGGCACGTCGACCGGCACGATCCGCCGGATCTTCCTGATCGATGCTGCCTACATCCTGGGCGCGGGGATCATCCTGGGCGATCTGCTGGGCGTTGTGATCTGCATGGCACAGCAGCAATTCGGGATCATTACCCTACCCGTGGAGAGTTATTACGTGGATGCCGTACCGGTGGACCTCGATGTGCTTCCGGTGGTACTCCTGAACCTGGGCACCCTCGCAGTGTGCGTGCTCGCCTTGACCCTACCGAGCCTGTTGGTGGCCCGCATCGCCCCGGCGCGTGCGATCCGTTTCGCATGATGGCCCCTTCCACGGCGCCCGCCTAACTTCGCGGTCCATGCGGATCCACGACAACATCCTCACCACCATCGGCAACACGCCCATGGTCCGTCTCAACAAGATCACCCAGGAGGTTGCCGCCACCGTGCTGGCCAAGGTGGAGACCTTCAACCCCGGCAACAGCATCAAGGACCGCATGGCCATCAAGATGGTGGAGGACGCGGAAAAGGCCGGTCTGCTCAAACCCGGCGGCACCATCATTGAAGGGACCAGCGGCAACACGGGCATGGGCCTGGCGATCGCAGCGATCATCAAAGGCTACAAGTGCATCTTCACCACCACGGACAAACAGAGCCGGGAAAAGGTGGACATCCTGCGCGCCTTCGGGGCGGAGGTGATCGTGTGCCCCACCAACGTGGACCCCGAGGATCCTCGATCCTACTACTCAGTGTCCTCTCGCCTGGTGAAGGAGACGCCCAACAGCTGGAAGGCCAACCAGTACGACAATCCCAGTAACGCCCAGGCACACTACGAAAGCACCGGACCCGAGATCTGGGAGCAGACCGGAGGCAAAGTGGACCATCTTTTGGTGGGCGTAGGCACCGGCGGAACCATCTGTGGCACGGCACGTTTCCTCAAGGAAAAGAACCCCAAGCTCAAGGTCTGGGGCATCGACACGTACGGGTCGGTGTTCAAGAAGCTGAAGGAAACGGGGATCTTCGACAAGAACGAGATCTATCCGTACATCACCGAAGGCATCGGCGAGGATTTCGTACCGGAGAACGTGGACCTGAGCCTGATCGACCACTTCGAGAAGGTGACCGATCGCGACGCCGCCATCTTCACGCGCAAGATCGTGAAGGACGAGGGCATCTTCGTGGGCAACAGCGCTGGTGCCGCCATCGCAGGTTTGCTTCAACTGAAGAACAACTTCAAGAAAGGAGAGACCGTGGTGGTGATCTTCCACGACCACGGCACGCGCTACGTAGGCAAGATGTTCAACGACGATTGGATGCGCGAACGCGGTTTCCTCGTTGAAGAGAAACCGACAGCGGGCGATCTGCTCAAGGGCAAAGACCTCCAGCTGCTCAGCGTGGAAGCGGACGAACCCGTGTTGAACGCCATCGATAAGATGCGCAAGCACAACATCGACCAGCTACCGGTGTTCGAAGGTGGAAAACCCGTGGGCACCATCACCGATGCGCGCCTCTTCGACGCCATCCTGGAAGATGCGGACGTACGTACCCAGGCCGCCCGCGTGGTCATGGGTCCTGCGCTGCCTGTGCTGCAGGTGGATGCCACGTTGGAAGAGGTTGCCAAGAAATTGGGCAACGGTAGTCCTGCCGTCCTCGTGGAGCAGATGAACGGATACGGCATCATCACCAAGCAGGACATCATCGGGAAGTTGAAGTAGACCTCGGAGCCCAAAAACTCTGTTTCCCGGCCATCGCTGCGTGAACTGCTCCGGAACCGGCTCTTACCTTGGGATCCATGCGGTGCGTACGCTGGTCGCTCTTCACCATCCTCGGCATTCTGTTGGTCAGCAGCTCCAACATCAACTGGGGCGCGGATCATTGGCGCACGGTCCTACAGGTTGATGCCAGGGGCTACCATGCCTACTTGCCCGCATTGCTCCTTGAGCACGACCCCAATTTCGGATCCTTTGAAGCGACCGAGCGGATCCATGCCACCGATCCTGATCGCATCTACGACTATCGCGCTCAGGTGGACGGCAAGTACATCAACAAGTACTTCCTCGGTACCGCGTTGCTGGAAGCCCCCCTGTTCCTGGCGGCGCATGGGTACGCGCTGGCCACCGGCGCCCAAGCCGATGGCTGGTCCAAGCCCTATGTGGTCGCGGTGAACCTTTCTGCCATAGCATGGGTGCTCATCGGATGTTGGTGCCTGGGCCGAACCCTATCCACCTACGGCATAGCGGATAGCACCATCGCGTTCACCTTGTTCTGTTTCGTCTTCGGAACCAACCTCTTCTACTACATCGTGGTAGCACCAGGCATGTCGCACGCCTACAGCTTCGGTCTATGTTGCTGCATTCTCCTCGTTGGCCGCCGGTACGCACTGGAACCACGGGCGGAGAGGCTACCCTGGCTCTTGGGTCTGCTCGGCCTCATCATCCTGGTACGGCCTGTCAACGGCCTTGTCCTATTGGCGCTACCCATCGTTTTTGACACGCCTGAACAAGCCAAGCTGGGGTTGCGCATGGCCTGTCGCTCAACATCACAGCTTGTCGTTGGAGCCGTGGTGCTGCTGTTCATCCTTGGTCTGCAGCTCGGCTACTATCGCGCAGCTACAGGGAGCTGGTTCGTGTACAGCTACGGCGAGGAAGGCTTCAACTGGACCGACCCGCATCTGATGGACATGCTTTGGAGCTACCGGAAAGGACTATTCGTGTACACACCGATCACCTTGCTCGCACTTGCCGGACTGTGGCCTCTCTGGCAGCGTTCACGGGGAGCGGCACTGGCATGGATCGGCTTCTTCCTATTGCTCACCTACGTGCTTTCATCCTGGTGGAATTGGTGGTATGGCGGCAGTTTCGGGTCTCGCGTTTACGTTGAGTACCTACCTCTTTTCGCACTGCTGTTCGGACTTGCCCTGCACGCGCTTCGCGGCGTTCCCAAGCGGATCTTCATTTCGATCGCACTTCTGCTTGTGGTGGTCTGCCAGATCCAAACCTACCAGGCTCGGTACTACCGGATCCACTGGTCGGATATGGACAAGGATCGGTATTGGGAAGAATTCCTCCGCATTGATAAGTTACCGTGAGCTGAACACATGGGACCACTCCTTGACCAGATGGGCCGTAAGGTTGATGCCCCGGTGCATCCTCAACGCATCATTTCCCTCGTCCCCTCCCAGACCGAGCTGCTCTTTGATCTCGGACTTGGCGACCGTGTCGTTGGCATCACCAAGTTCTGCGTACACCCCGAAGTGTGGTTCCGGACCAAACCGCGGGTTGGCGGCACCAAGAAGGTGGACCTCGAAAAGGTGCGCAAGTTGGAACCCGACCTCATCATCGGGAACAAGGAGGAGAACGAACGTGCGGACATCGATGCATTGGCCGCGGAGTTCCCGGTGTGGATGAGTGATGTACGGCACTTGGAAAGCGCCTTGGACATGATCCATCGCATCGGGATGATCACCGGCACGGTTGACCAAGCCGGGGAGATCACCGATCCGATCCGGCGGTCGTTCCGGACACTGGCACCGTTGGTCCCAACTCGTAAGGCCGCCTACTTCATCTGGCACGATCCGTTGATGGTGGTCGGTGGCGACACCTACATCGCGGACATGATGCGGCGCTGCGGCTTGGTGAATGCATTCGAGGATCGCACGGAACGATATGCCGCTATCATGCCACATGCGCTGGCCGCAGCGGACCCGGACGTCATCCTGCTATCCTCGGAGCC
>JADLAI010000064.1 GCA_020848295.1 Flavobacteriales bacterium | reverse complement strand
CACAGGCCCTGGACAAGTCGATCAGCAAGATCGAAGAGGCCATCCTGAGCGCCCTCGAAGCCACCCCACCGGAATTGAGCGCCGACATCTACAAGACCGGGATCTACCTGGCCGGTGGAGGGGCGCTATTACGCGGGCTCGACAAGCGGATCAGCATCAAGACCAAACTGCCCGTTCACGTGGCGGAGGACCCCCTGCGTGCCGTGGCCCGCGGTACGGGCATCGCTCTCAAGAACATCGATCGTTTCCAGTTCCTGATGAGAGAGTGATGAGCAGCGACTGGCGAGTGGTGGGTGGTGAGTCCGGCACTCAAGCAGCCAGACTCACCACCCACCATTCGCCACTCACCACTTGAGCTATGCGCGACCTCTTCCGATTCCTCCATCGCATCCGGAGCACCTTGATGTTCCTGGGGTGGCTCATCCTTTCCTTCGTCCTGCTGTATAATGGCAACGAACACCACCGTGCCCATGCGATCAGCTCGAGCAACTCGATGGTCGGCACGGTGCTCAGCTGGCGCAAGGAGGTCACCGACTATGCGAACCTGAAGGAGGTGAACCGCGCCTTGGCCGAGGAGAATGCCGCCTGGCGCAACCGACACATCAGCACCTACACACCGGTCGAGGGCCTCTTCGCCCGGATCCAGGACACGATCCGACGCCAGGAGTACCGCGTGATCACCGCCAAGGTGGTGAACAGCACCTGGCATAAGCAGAAGAACCATATCACCCTGGACAAGGGAACGAAAGCCGGCATCCATGGCGACATGGGCGTGATCGGCCCGGAGGGGATCGTGGGCGTGGTGCGCGATGCCAGCGCCAATTTCGCAGCAGTGATCAGCGTGCTCAACCCGGACATCAAGACCAGTGTCCAGATGCGCCGCACCGGCCACTTCGGCCTGCTCTTCTGGGACACGAATGACCCGCTGACCTCCAGCGTGATCGACATCGCGAAACATGCGCGTATCGCCGTGGGTGATACGGTGGAGACCCGCGGGGGCGATGGCATCTTCCCAGCGGGCGTCACCGTGGGCGTGGTGGAGACGGTGGAGGATGAACCTGGAAGCAACTACCATACGATCACCATCCGCCTATGCGAGGACATGACACGTGGCGGTTTCGTGTATGTGGTCGATGACCTGAGGCGCATGGAGCGTGACACCCTGCAACAGGCGAACACGCCATGATCGGCACCATCCTGTCCCATATCATCCGGTTCTTCGCGCTCATCCTGCTACAGGTACTGGTGCTGGACCACCTCGATGTGCTCAACGGCCTGATGGTGCCCTACCTGTACGTGCTCTTCCTGCTCATGCTGCCATTCGAGCTACCCGCTTGGGCACAGCTCGCCATCGGTGCCGTGACCGGCTTGGTGCTGGACGTTTTCGCCAGTACTCCCGGCATGCACATGAGCGCCTGCGTGGTGATGATGTACGCCCGCCTCTGGGTGCTGCGCCTGCTCGCCCCGCGCGAAGGGTATGAGTTCGGGTCCCGACCCACCGTGGCCCACATGGGCTTTCCCTGGTACGTCACCTACGCCGGGCTTCTCATCCTGTTGCACCACCTCTGGCTCTTCTTCATCGAGCTGCACCGGTTCGATGCCTTCTTCGGCACGTTCTTCCGGGCATTCCTCAGCGCGGGCTTCACCTTCGCCCTGTGTCTCCTTGCCCAGTTCCTCACCTCCGGGAAGGATCGTGAACACCGATGAACTACGAAGGCCGGAAATACGTCCTCATCGCCGGGGTGCTGTTCATCAGCTTCGTCTTCATCCTGCGGCTCTTCTGGATCCAGGTGGTGGATGGCAAATGGAAGGCCGAAGCCGCCAACATGGCCGAACGCAAGGTGACCGTGTACCCTTCGCGTGGCCTGATCTACGATCGCAACGAGCGCCTGCTGGTGGCCAACACCCCGGTCTATGACCTGATGGTGGTGCCCAAGGAAGTGCTCCCCTTCGACACCGCCGGACTTTGCCAGCTCATCGGTGTGCCCGAGCACGAGTTCATGGATCGACTCGAGGAGGCCAGTGCCTACTCCAAGTACAAACCAAGCATCCTCGAGAAACAGATCCCCGCCGACCAGTTCGCCCGGATCAGCGTTCACCTCCACAAATACCCGGGCTTCTACGGACAGAGTCGTACCCTGCGGACCTACCCCCCGCACGCGGCAGCACACCTGCTCGGGTACCTGAGCGAGGTGAACGCGAAGAAGGTGGAGCAGGACCCCTATTACAAGTCGGGTGACGTGATCGGTGTGGGTGGTCTGGAACAGTTCTACGAACAGGAACTGCGCGGCCGTCGTGGTGTCAGTTACGTGCTCGTGGATGTACACAACAACCAGAAGGGACCCTTCAAGGACGGCATGTATGACACCCTTGCCGTGGAGGGCAAGGACCTGTTCACCGGGATCGACCTGGACATGCAGCGACTGGGCGAGCAACTCATGGTGAACAAGAAGGGCAGCATCGTGGCGATCGATCCCCGTACAGGGGAGATCCTCTGCCTGGTCTCCAGCCCCACCTACGATCCCGAACTGCTCGTGGGGCGCGTGCGTAACACCAACTACGGGATCCTGCAGCGCGACCCGATCAAGCCCCTGTTCGACCGGGCCCTACAGGCGCAATATCCACCAGGCTCCATCTACAAGATCGTGCAATCGCTGATCGCCCTGGACGAAGGTGTGATCACCGCGAACACGGGATTCCCCTGCCAGAAATCGCTCGTGGGATGCCACAACCATCCTCATGCGGGCGATATCATCCATGCGATCCAATACTCGTGCAACCCGTACTTCTACCAGGTCTTCAAGCGCATCGTGGAGCAGGACAAGGTTCCCACGAACCGGTTCAAGGATGCGGCGATCGGCCTGACCGAATGGCACAAGTACATGCTCACCTTCGGGTTGGGGCAGCGACTGCCGATCGACCTGCCCTCGGCCAAAGGCGGCAACATCCCCGACGTGGCCTACTACGACCGCAAGTACGGCAAGGAGGCCTGGGCGTTCAGCACCATCTACAGCGTGAGCATCGGCCAGGGTGAAGTGCTCGTGGCCCCGCTCCAGATGGCCAACCTCGCCGCGATCTTCGCCAACAAGGGCTGGTACTACGACCCACATGTGGTAAGGGCCGTGGGCCACCCGGACAGCCTGCAACGGAAGTACCAGAAGAAGCACATGACCGGTGTGGATCCCCAGTGGTATGATTACATCCAGGAGGGTATGCGGCGTGTGGTGGAGGAACCGGGCGGCACGGCTCGTGGTGCGCGGATCAAGGATATCACCGTGTGCGGCAAGACCGGAACAGCCGAGAACCCGCATGGGCAGGACCATGCCGTTTTCGTGTGTTTCGCCCCGATGGTCGACCCGAAGATCGCCATGGCCGTGTATGTTGAGAATTCCGGCTTCGGCGGCACCTGGGCCGCACCCATCGCCAGCCTACTGATCGAGCAATACCTCACCGACACCATCACGAGGCCCGAGGTGGTGCAGCGCATGCTCGAGGCCGATCTGATCGCCAAAGAGGCCACCTTCGTGAAGAAGGTGAAACCCAAACGCCGTCGCCGATGAGTGGTCGTGAGAACGTGGCCGCCAACCTGGACAGGCCGATCCTGATCATGTACCTGCTGCTCATGTTCATGGGCTGGGCCAACATCTACAGCGCGGCGTACGATGTGGACCACCCCAGCATCTTCGATCAGAGCAAGGAATATGGGAAGCAGGCCGTGTGGATGGGGGTGAGCCTGGTGATCGGGGGGTGCATGCTCCTGATCCGGGGGGAGGTGTTCCGGGATTCGGCCTATGCCGTCTACGGTTTCGTGCTGCTGCTCCTGCTGGCCGTGTTGCTCTTCGGCAAGGAGGTGAACGGCGCCAAGGCCTGGTTCGCCATCGGTGGCTTCGGCATACAACCGGCGGAGTTCGCCAAGTTCGCCACCGCCCTGGCCCTCACCCGCTATCTCAGTGGACTGAAGGCCCTTGTGGATGCACGGTCACGTGTCATCAGCACGGCGATCATCCTCGCACCGGTGGCGTTGATCATGCTTCAGCCGGATACCGGTACCTCGCTCGTTTCCGGGGCCTTCATCCTCGTGTTGTATCGGGAGGGCCTTTCGGGCAACGTGCTCCTGCTCGCCATCCTCGCAGCCGTGCTCTCCGTATTCTCCCTGATCCTGAAGGAGACCAGCTTCGACCTGCCCTTCACCGATGCGGCACTCACCGGGCAATACTTCCTACT
>JADLAI010000063.1 GCA_020848295.1 Flavobacteriales bacterium | reverse complement strand
TCGAAGGTGATGCCGAGCTTGTTCTTGAAGAAGCCCTGCATGTTGGGGATGATCCCGAACACCCCGATCGATCCCGTGATGGTGTTGCTTTCGGCCAGGATATGGGTGGCCGGTGCACTGATGTAGTAGCCGCCGGAAGCGGCCACATCACCCATGCTCACCACCACCGGCTTGGCCTTGGCGCACAGGTCCACCTCGCGCCAGATCACATCGCTGGCCAGGCCGCTGCCTCCGGGGCTGTTCACACGCAATACCACCGCCTTGATCGTGCTGTCCTCACGGGCCTCGCGGATCGCGGCGCTCAGGTCAGTACTGCCGATCGTGCCCTCGCTGCTCTCCCCGGTGGTGATGTCACCCTCGGCATAGACCACGGCCAGCTTCCCGTTGGACGACGATCGTTTCATGTCCGCAGGGGTGAAGGACCGTATGTACTTGCCCAAGCTCACAAGTTCCGGTTCGTCCGATGCGGGGATCGCCATACGGCCATGCAGCTCGGCGATCAGCTCATCGCGTTGGATCGTGCCATCCACCAGCCCCAAGCGTAGTGCGTCCTCGGCCTTGCGCACGAGCAGGCTGTCGGCGATCGTGTTCAAGCGGACCTTGTCCACGCCCCGGGCCTCGGATACCGCCGTCAGCATGTCGTTCCACAAGCCTTGCAGGATCACCCGGTTCTGTTGTTTGTTGGCCTCGCTCATGTGGTCCTCGGTGAAGACCTCGCCGAAGCTCTTGAACTTGTTGTTGCTGCCGCGGATGAACTGGATATCGATGTCCAGTTTCTCGAAGAGACCCTTGTAGAACATGTACTGGCTGCTCAGGCCGTGGAACTGCACATCCCCGCGAGGTTGGAGGTATACCTTGTCCGCTGCGGTGGCCAGGTAGTACGCGCCCTGGGAGTAGGTGTCGGCATAGGCGATCACGGGTTTCCCGCTTTCCTTGCGGAATTGGACCAGCTTTTCGCGGATCTCCTTGACGGTAGCGAAGCCGGCCTGCAGGCTACTGAGGTCGAGCAGTACGCCATTGATGTGCGCATCGGTCTTGGCGTTCTCGATGCTGGCGAGCACCTGGTTCAACCCGATGGGGGTGGCCCCTTTGAACGGACCGAAGTTCAACAGCATGTCATCCTTCGAGCCACGGTCCACGATGGCCTGGTCCAGTTCCAGGTGCAGGATGCTCCCTTGTTGCACCGTGGTGGGTTTCGCAGCCCCGCCAAAGGTGCTGCCGATGGCCACCAACGACCCGATGAAGAGGAAGAGCAGCACCACCCCTACCAGCAGCGTGCCGAGCATGGAGGCGAACATGAACTTGAGGAACTGGCGCATGGCGATGTTTCGATCTTGTGGCTGCGAAACTATGGGAGTAGCGCGGAGGGCTGCCTGATCACTACACGAACGGGTGGGCCGCCGGATGGGAGGCCGTCCCGGATAGATTTGCCGCATGCCGGAACGGGAGGTGGTCTTATTGCTGGGGGCTGATCTGGGCGACCCTGTCCATCAATGCGACCAGGCTGCGGCCTTCATCCATGAACGCCTCGCCCCGGTGCTCGCCCGCAGCCGGGACCATTGGACCGCACCTTGGGGTTTCGTCTCCCACACGACTTTCCTGAACCGTGCATTGTTTCTACGCACCGCCATGCCCCCCGAACGGATCATGGGCGAATGCCTGGCCATTGAGACGGACATGGGCCGGGTCCGCTCCACCACCGGTGGGCCGGCCTCCCGCATCATCGACATCGACGTGCTGCTCATCGGATCCGAGGTGCGGCGCACCGATGCCTTGCAGCTACCCCATCCGCGCATGCACCTGCGGCGTTTCGCACTGGCGCCATTATGCGATCTGCTGCCCGGTTGGGAACATCCGCTCCTGGGCCGGACCGCGCTTCAGCTCCTGGACCAGATCCCGCTGCGCTGATGCCCTTCCATTCGTACATAGCGATCGAGGGCCTGATCGGGGCGGGCAAGACCACCCTGGCCCGGCGGTTAGCGGCCGCGTGGAACGGTCGGCTCGTGCTGGAGGAGTTCGAGGAGAACCCTTTCCTGCCACGCTTCTACGAGGATCCCGAACGGTACGGATTCTCCGTGGAGCTCTCCTTCCTGGCCCAGCGCTACCACCAGCTCAAACGGGTCACCGAGCAGGACCTTTTCCGCAGCTGTACAGTAGCTGACTATTCCATCGGGAAATCGGTGGTGTTCGCGCATGTCACGCTGCAAGCCGATGAGTACACGCTGTTCCGCGACCTGTACCGCATCATGTACGCCGACCTGCCCCGACCGGAGGTCATCGTATACCTCCACCTGGACATGGAACGTGTACAGGCCCGGATCCGGGAGCGTGGCAGGACTTATGAACAAAGCATTCCTGTCGACTACCTGTCGCAACTACAGGAGCGTTACCTGGATCATTTGCAGAAACTGACGGATGACAGGGTGTTGGTCGTGGATCTACAGGATTTCGACCTGCTGAAAGACGCATCGGCCTACGAACGCATGCTTTCGCTGCTATCCGTAGAGGTGCCCAAAGGCTACCGTGTGGTGTCTTTGTGATTACACCCTGATCTGTGGACAAGTGCGGAAAAGCCCGGAGAACAGGCTTGGAACGTGGTGGTTAAGTTTGCGCCCAGATCAAGAACCAAGCATCGAAATCTTCATGGAAAAGCGCCACCTGAAGGGACTCTCCCTTATGTCCGTCAGCCTGATCGCCCTCGCGGGGTGCGGCGGGATCGGTAAGATGAACAAATATGTGGAGAACATCAAGTACACGGTGGACCCCAACCCGCTCATTGTACAAGGTGACTC
>JADLAI010000062.1 GCA_020848295.1 Flavobacteriales bacterium | reverse complement strand
TCGGTGTGGCAACCGCTCACGCTCGTGTAGGTGCCACTGGCCGTGTAGGTCTGACCATTCACACCCCAGGTGTAGGTGTCGCAGGCGCTGGCGTTCGTGGTGTTGTTCGTGCTCGGAGTGATGGTCAACACCAAGGTCTGCGTACCACAACCGCTCACGCTCGTGTAGGTGCCGCTGGCCGTGTAGGTCTGACCATTCACAGCCCAGGTGTAGGTATCACATGCGCTGGCGTTCGTGGTGTTGTTCGTGCTCGGAGTGATGGTCAGCACCAGGGTCTCGGTGTGGCAACCGCTCACGCTCGTGTAGGTACCGCTGGCCGTGTACGTCTGGCCATTCACGCTCCAGGTGTAGCTGTCGCAGGCATCGGCCGTCGTGGTATTGCTCGTGCTCGGCGTGATGGTCAGCACCAGGGTCTCAGTGTGGCAACCGCTCACGCTCGTGTAGGTACCGCTGGTCGTGTACGTCTGCCCGTTCACAGCCCAGGTGTAGGTGTCGCAGGCGCTGGCGTTCGTGGTGTTGTTCGTGCTTGGCGTGATGGTCAGCACCAGGGTCTCAGTGTGGCAACCGCTCACGCTGGTGTAGGTGCCACAGGCCGTATACGTCTGGCCATTCACAGCCCAGGTGTAGGTATCACATGCGCTGGCGTTCGTGGTGTTGTTCGTGCTTGGCGTGATGGTCAGCACCAAGGTCTCGGTGTGGCAACCGCTCACGCTCGTGTAGGTACCGCTGGCCGTATAGGTCTGCCCGTTCACACCCCAGGTGTAGGTGTCGCAGGCGCTGGCGTTCGTGGTGTTGTTCGTGCTTGGCGTGATCGTCAGCACCAGGGTCTCGGTGTGGCAACCGCTCACACTCGTGTAGGTACCGCTGGCCGTGTACGTCTGCCCGTTCACAGCCCAGGTGTAGCTGTTGCAACCATTGGCCGTGGTCGTATTGGAAGTGGCATTCGTTACGGTGATCGTCGTTGTTGCAGCCACCGTGCATCCACCTTGGGTCACGGTATAGGTCAAGGTCTGGGTGCCGGCAGAAGGAGAGAAGGTGTTTCCACTGACCCCTGTACCACTCCACACGCCACCGGCAGGGCTGCCGCTCAAGGTGATGTTGGCACCGTTGGAGCAGGCGGGGGGGTAGCTGCCTGGCGTTACCGTGAATGGCGCACCGACGACCCCGGAAAGGAATGTGCCCGTCACCGGGCTCCCCCCCACCGAGACGTAGAAGTTCCGGTTGGGTAAGTAGTGTTGGTTCGTCAATTGGATGTTCGGACAGCCCGTAAGGCCATCGATGCGGAAACGATGCAGGACCCGCGTCTGCCCGGCCGTGAACCCGCATTGGGACACCGTGCTCCCCAAGGATTGGGAACCGTCGCAGCGGAAGGTGAAGTACCGGAAGCCCCCATTCACCAGCACCGGCTCACCGTTGGTCAGGAGTGGTGCGCGGTTCGAAATACAGAGGTCCGCATAATCGATGAAGGTCTCTTCGAACACCCCCGGCTCGATCTCGAGCGGATAGGTGATCTCCCCCCCGGCCGAAGCGTCCCAGCGGATGCTGAAGACCGAGTTCATGATGCCGGTGTAGGTGGCATTCGCGGTCCAATGCAGTTCAAAGACCTCGGGGTCGGCCGTGGGGACCAGTGCGAGATCCATCTGCGCACTGGCCGAACCGTACGACAGTGCGGCGGCCAACCCGCATACAAGCCCGACGGCTCGTTGTCTAATGGTGGTGAGCATGTTCATGTCCGTTGGATAGTTCAAGGCGGGAAAGTAGGTTATTTCCGGTTCACGGGAGTTGTTGTACACGACTGTTGGTCGGGATCACCCCCCCGATATTGAGGAGAATGGGGTCCCTATCGTTCGCAGACCCCGCGTATTTCGACGATCCGTCGAGATTGACATCGCTTTGGGAGTAGCCGATGACCGTGTTCGTCGGAACCGCCCCTCCGATGGCCTCAAGCACCTTATCGCGATCGTTATTGGCACCGGCATAGAGGAGGACTCCATCCCGGATGACGTCGCCGGCCCACAGCATTTGCCCCGCTCCGTTGGCCTTGCACGCCTCGGTGCCCCAAGTCCCTGTGCCCGCATTGCGCAGATCGATGGTGGTTGGTGCTGCACCTAATGCCACCGGTGCCTCCGTCATGACCCCCAAATGGTTCCGGTGCCGCAATGCGACATGGTAGGATCCTGCATCGACCGAGAAACGGAGCGGGGAACCATCCGAAGCGATGATGTTCCCGGAACGGGTGATCAAGGCACTACGGGTCGCTACGATCATAGCTGGAGCACCGGCCGCCCGGAGTTCAACCCGCACCCAATCCACCACGGCGTTCGCACCGGTCACAGCAAGCAGGCCAGCAGCCATCTGTTCATCTCCGGGGCCGACCTGTGGGAGGCCCAAGGCGGCATACGGTTCGTTCATCGGTAATAAGCCCTTCACACGAAGCGAGTCGTGCATCATGCCCTCACCCACCACAAAGGGACCTTCGAGGTAAGCCTTCAGGTCGAGCACCACCCCATTCACCACCTCGGCGGTCACGGGTACACGTGCGCTCTCGATCACGGCATCCTCCGACCGTACCTGCCAGTCGTAGAAGAAGAGGTAGACGGAACTGCCCAGGGTGCTTCCAGTGATGGAACCGACCGTACCAATGGCATAGGGGTATGAAACACCGGTGGTGCTGCGATGCAGGTCCTGGAACACCAGTTGGGTCCCGCTGCTCACCGCACCACTATCGTATGCCGAGAGTTTGTGCTGGGTGCCTTTCGGAACCCGGAAGTTCAAGGTGACCACCTGATCCCCGGCCAGCAACTCGATCTGTTTCTCGGCGATGAGGTTGCCTACGTTGTCCACCAGGACGAAGTGCCTGTTCCCCACACTGGAGGTCACCACCCGGACGGACTCCAGGATGAATGGTTCGTAAGCATCAAAAAGCATCCACTGGCGGCCATTGTAGTTGGAGCCATGGGATGGGACGTAGGTCTTGCCTGCGGTCCAAGAGGATCCAGCTACGGTATTCCGGTCGGCCACCCAATAGGTGGTCGTGGTGTTAAGGACCGGTGTCGTGAATGCGTTCCCGGTCGCGATCGAAGTACCACCGATATCAGTGGTGTACCAATGCGGGTCATTCCCGGTGCTTTGCAGGCCAGCGACCGAAGGACCCACCACGGTGGCGCCGGTCGTGGTCGGTGCGGCCGGTGCTGCCATGGAGGTGACCGATAACGTACCGGTGACCAGGGACCCACAGGGTGCCGAGACCGTGCAGGAGTAGTTCCCGGCCGAAGAAACGGTGATGCTGCGCGTGGTCGCTCCGGTATTCCAGAGGTAGGAGAACCCCGGTGTGGCGGTCAGGGTGACCGTTCTACCCGGACCAACGATCGGGCGCTTATCGCTGTGGATGAAGGCCGACCCGCCACTGTTCGCGGCCCGCTGCAGGGCTATGGTGAATGGCATGGCCGTCCAATTGTTGGTCTCGTTCTCCTCCTGGAAAACGTTCATCGGGTCCACTTCCGCCACGATCCAATAGTTCCCGTTGCACAGGTTGGGCATCAGGTTGATCCACATCCCCTCCAGCCATTCACCATAAAGATCGGTGCGGCCGGTGGAGATCCCCTGGTAATCGGCGCTGCAGTTGTAGCCTTGGAACATATCCCGGTTCGGAAATTGCCCTTGCGTGTTGAGCACACTTCCCTGCTGCCAATTCTGGCTGGTGCGGCAATGGCCGTTGGCACTGGACTCCCAACAATTGTAATAGTCCATCAGACAGAAACCGATCTTGGCACCAGTGGCCACGATGGGCCACCGTGTTGGTAGCGGTTCGCTCGGATCCTGGATCCGGAGGGTCATCGTCGTCCAGTCATCCACATGGTAATGGGCATGGTTCGGGTGGTAGGTCATGGTCCCGGTCTGCACGTCCTGGTACGACATGGTGCTCCCGTTCTTATGATAGATCCGCTGGTACAGGATCTGTTTCGGGGAGATCCCCCCATTGCAACCGAAGTTCTGCTGTCCGCCTGCCACATAGGTGGTCTCCTCGGCACAGATGAACGCGCGGATCCCATTGGAAACGCCACGCACTTCGAGGTTCCCCTTTCCGATGTTCGGTGTGGATCCAGAGACCCGAAGCCGCCCTGGGTTACTGGAGTTGTTCTGCGCGTACTCCGAGGGACCGGACTGTACCGTTGAAAGCGCATTCCAACTGATGGTCATGTCGGGCAGCAGGTCACAGTCGGTCTGGCCTGCCGTGGCGCATACACAACCTGTCGCGTTGGTCAAGGTGCATTGGGCAGAGACGCCCGTGGTGGCGAGCAGTCCGACGAGCGTGATGAACGAGGGTATTGGATGTTTCATTCCTGACTCCCTTGGTAGTGGGAAGCGTGTAAAAATAGAATGCTGACCAATGTCAGGTCAAGAGGGGGCCGGGATGGACCCCTGAATTCATTCGACGACGATGCCGAAACTCTCGACAGACCCGAAGGCGATCACCCGAAGTTGGTACAGGCCCGTGGCCAGTCCATCCATCCTGACCGCTGCTCGTGCCGCGTTGGTCACCCCTTGCCTTACCACAGCCCCAGTGGGGGAATGGAGCTGCCAGGTGGCCCCGGCCATTTCGGGCGGGAGGCACAAGGAGACCTGATCGCTCGCCGGATTCGGGAAAGCCCGGATCATGTTCGTCGAGGACCGGTCCTGGATACCGACCGAGGGTTCATAGTGTGCCAGACCACCCAGAAAGGTACCGACCCAGATCGAACCGTCGGCATCCGCCCAAAGGCTCTTGATGTTGTCATCGGGCAGCCCGGACCCCGTGGTGGTATACTGGATGAAGCTGCCATCGGCATGTACCTCGACCAATCCCGCGATCTGGGTACCCACCCACACATCCCCTTCCGCATCGAAAGCGAGCGAGGTGGTGGCATTGGATGGAAAACCGAAGGCCGCGCTCCATTGGGTCCACACACCACCAACGACCGGTCCCTGCTGCCGTAGGAGGCCAGCTGCCGGGGTGGCCACCCACCGTGCTCCGGTGGTGGGATGATAGGCCACTTCCACGGCCGTATTGTCGAAAAAGCCATCCTCGAAGGAGGTGAGGACCTCCACCGAACCACCTTGGATGAAATGCAGCCCCCCATTGAACGTTCCGAGGCAGATCGTACCATCGTCGCGAACGGCGACGGCATTGGTGTTCGCCGAATTCAGGATGGCCCCATCGTGGCTTTGTGGCGTATCATCATACTCCACCCAGGTGCTCCCATCGAACCGGGCCAGCCCGCCAGAAGTGCAGATCCAGACCGCATCGTTCCCATCGATGAAAAGATCGCGGATCCCGTATTCGGGCAAAGGGGAATCCAACGGGGTGTATGTGGTCCAGGTCTCGCCGTCCTTGACCTGTAACCCCATGGCGACAGTACCGATCCACAGGCGACCCGCATCGTCCATGGCCAGGCAACTGATGTTATTCTCCACGAGTGGACTGGTACCCTCTTGGAACACGGTCCATCCATCCACCCCATCGAAGTGGCAGAGCCCCCAGTCGGTGCCCACCCACATCCCATTGTTTCCGTCCGAGACCAGGGCCTTCACCGTGGTACTGGGCAATGGGGTGTTGCTCATGTCATAGATCGTCCACTGCTGCCCAAGGACAGGGAGGCCGCAGCAACCGGCAAGTATCAGGAACGATCCTACGAGCCGTGCAGGCCTCATCGGATCAGGACGGTCTTCAGGACTTGTTCAGTACCATCCGAGATGAGCCGAATGTGGTAGCTACCTGCAGATACGGGGACCGGATCAAGTTGGTGATCACTGCGACCGGCCGGCACCTTCCATGATCCCTGACCAATGGTGCGACCGGCCGCATCCGTAACCGCGTAACGCATGTCAAGGTCCTGAGCGGCTTCAAGCCGCAACCAGTTACCCGGTAGGTCGAGGAGCGAAGCATGGAAGGGCCCAAGTGCTCCGTTCGCCCCGGTGATGGAAGCTGAGGTGCTCTGATAGATCACGCCGGTGCCTGGGAACCCGCCTAAGGAAATGTAATAATCCGCGTTGTTCGCGGCGGTCCAATCATCCTCGATCAACAGCAGTTCCGCCGGACCATCCAGCACATCGATCGTGCCCAAGGACACTTCCTCCCCGGCCACCCAGGCCTGGCCATTGGCCGCCAGGGAAGTGGAGCCGAAGGCCACGAAGGGCGCGTACTTGAACCCATTCGACTCCACCACCTCCCCGGAGATGTACGGGTAGATGCCCACTTCCATCATGTCGCTGGTCGGCTCGAACTCGGCCAGTGTCCCCGCCGAGGAGGCGTTCCACCGGAGGGTGAACACGATGCTGGCGAAGAACCCGTTGAAATCCCCATCCGGACGGATACGCACTTCGTATCGCTGGGCCTGTAGTTGTACCAGGGTGATATCGACCGTTGGCACCGCTTGTACCGCAGCGGTGACCAAAAGTGCGAGGGTGCATAAGGCCGTGCCGATCCTGTTCATGGCTGCAACAATGGAAGTGATCATTCACTCCCACATGGTTCCCAAAGTTAATCCGTTCGGATGAACTGTCCAGCCCCCGCGAGGTTCAGCCTCACCGCTTGTTGGAGCGCTCAGAGGATCCCGTTCACGATGCGCTCCACCGTGACCCCCTCCGCTTCCGCCTTGTAATTGCGCACCAAGCGGTGGCGGAGGATGGGCAAGGCGACCGCTTGTACGTCATCAATGTCGGGGGAGAACTTCCCACGGGTGAGCGCATGGCATTTGGCTCCGACCACCAGGTATTGCGAGGCGCGTGGGCCGGCGCCCCAGCTCAGATGATCCTTGACGATGGCCGGGGCATCGGCCATGCCCGGACGGGTGCGGGTGGCCAGCTTCACCGCGTACTCCATCACATTGTCAGCCACCGGGATCCGGCGGACCAAGGCCTGGTAGGTGAGGATATCATCGGCCGAAAGAACCGTTGTGATGCTTGGCTTGGCATCGCCCGTGGTGGCCTTCACGATGGCGACCTCCTCCTGGTAGGAGGGGTAATCCACCCAGATGTTGAACATGAAACGATCCAATTGCGCTTCAGGCAAGGGGTAGGTCCCTTCCTGTTCAATGGGGTTCTGGGTGGCGAGCACGAAGAAGGGCTCCTGTAGCGGGTGGGTGGCACCGGCGGCGGTCACCGCTTTCTCCTGCATGGCTTCGAGCAATGCGGCCTGCGTCTTGGGCGGTGTCCGGTTGATCTCGTCGGCCAGGATGATGTTGGCGAAGATGGGGCCTCGAACGAAGCGGAAGCGTCGGTCCTGATCCAGCACCTCGGAGCCGATGATGTCGCTGGGCATGAGGTCCGGGGTGAACTGGATCCGATTGAAGGACAGACCAAGTGCCTGTGCCACGGAGTTCACCAGCAGGGTCTTGGCCAGGCCGGGAACGCCCACCAAGAGGCAGTGCCCACGGCTGAAGATGCCCATGAGGACCAGATCGACGACCTGATCCTGGCCCACGATGGCCTTGTTCACCTCGGCCTTCAGCCGGCGGTATTGCTCACCGAACCGTTCCACTGCTCCGATATCGTCCATCGTCTTTGCACTTAATCGTTCACTTCCTGCAAGGTCCAATCATGCATGAACCGGCACTGGCGATAATCCTCATTCAACCGGACATAGGTGCCCTCCAGCCGGTTGCCCACCCATTCGTCCACGGCCGCTGCACGCATCTTCCCTTCAGCAGCCTGCTGGATCATCCGATAATCCTCCTTCATGTTCGCCCTGTGCGGTGGGGTGTGGGAGATCAATTGCAACAACCGGTAGGCCTTGGTACCATCGGGCATGACCAAGAGCTGCGGCTCGCTCACCTCACCGGGTTTCAGCTTGTCCAGTACGAAGAAGGTCTGTTGGTCCAGGGCACTCATGTCCCATCGGGTGGAATTGCTGTTGGGCTCGATCAACACCCCGCCCAGGTCCTTGCTTTCGGTATCCTCGGAATACCTCGTTGCCGCATCGTAGAAGCGCAGTCCGCCATCGCGGATGACCAGGGCCAGGCTATCCAGCACGGTGCGCTCCTTGAGCAATTCGGGGTTGCCCACCTGTGGCCGCATGAGCACATGGCGTGCATTGTAGTACTCACCACGTCGTTCCACCATCTGCATGAAGTGGTAGCCGAACTGGGTCTTGAAGACCTGGCTCACCTCCCCTTCCTTCAAACTCATGGCGACGGCATCGAATTCGGGCACCATGGTACCCAGCGGCACCAGTCCGAGCTCGCCACACTCCTTGGCCGAGCCTGGATCCTCGGAATAGAGGATGGCGATGGTACAGATGTCCTTCTCCCCCTTGCGCACACTTTCCCGGAACTCCTCGATCCGCCTACGGACCCTGCGTTCCTCCTCTTCCTCCGGTTTGGGCTGGCGCAGGATCTGGGCGTACTCGACCTCGGCGTTGATCAAGGGGACACTATCCGCTGGGATCGAATTGTAGAAACGCTGCACATCGCGCGGGGTCACGCGCACATCCGCGGTGATCCTCTGTTGCATGTTCTGCACGAGCAACTGATCCTCCACCTGCTCCCTGAACTCGGCCCGGATCTCGGTGATCGACTTGCCATAGAACTTCTCGAGCTTCTGGTCGCCTCCGAGCTGGGCGGAGAAGTAGCGGATCCTGCGGTCCAGTTCGGCATCCACCTGCCCCGCATCGACCACCACACTATCAATGGCGGCCTGTTCGAGCAGGAGTTTCTCGTACAGCAGATCCTCGAACTCGCCACATACCGCTGCCGGTCCCAACGCCGCACCACCTTGCCGCGCCTGTTCCGTCCGCACGGTCAGTTCGGAATACAGGATGGCCTCCCGACCGACCACGGCGATGATACGATCGATCAGGGTGCCCTGCGGTTGTGCCGCGCACCATGCCGGGATCCCGAGCAACAGACTAAGGGTTGAGCCTTTCCACATCCTTGTTCTCGATGGCTTGTGCATGGATCGACGCACGCATGTCCGCGATCAACTTCAATTTGCGTTGGTTCAGGAGGATGGCTCGGATGTCGGCGCGCACCATGTCGATCGGGGAGAGGCTGTTCTGCGCCCGAAGTTCGAGCACTTCGACGAACCAGGCCCCGTTGGTGGAGGTGATCACTTGCCGACCGACCTGCTCCAGGGCCGTGCCCTCCTCTCCGGGAGGCAGCCCCATTTCCGAACGGATGATCGAAACGGGGACCCAACCCGCGCTGTGGTCCACGATGGCGACCCCGCTGTGGGCCAGCCAGATCTCCAGGTGGTGCAGGTCCTCGGCCTCGCCTTTCCGGAACCGCTCCGTCATCTTGCGCAAGGTCCGCTTGTCCGGCTCGTTCACTTTGAACCAGCGCATGCGCAGCACGGCCTCCTTCAGTTCGAAGTTGGCCTTGTGCTCCGTGTAGTACGCCTCCATCTGCTCGGCGGTGACATTGGTGTCCAGCTTCTGATCCACCAAGGCCTGCTCGTATCCGAAGATCACCAAGGAGCGCCGGTAGTCCTCGAGTTGTGCGTCCAGGTCCATGCCATTCGCCACCTGGTTCTGTTCAGCCATGTGCAGGATGGCCTCCTGGCGCATCCATGCCTCGATGAATTGATCGGCCATGGCGGCACTATCGGCACCTGTAGCCTCGGCCGGTATCACCTCGCGCAGGTCGGCCCAGGTCAGTACCTGGTCATAGGCCCTGGCCAGCGGCCTGTCCGGACCATCGTCCACCCTTCCGCAGGCGAGAATGGACAACACGGCACAGCCCATCGTCAACCCGGAGATGGCCGATGCGCTGGATGGGCGTGTGCCGGACCTCACTTGATGGAATGCAGCACGTCCTGGTCCACGGAGACCGTGTACTTGGAACGCAGCTCCTTGATCCAGTTCTTTTCCAGTTCATCCTGGTAAGCAGCGGTGATCAGGCCGCGTGCCTCGTCCAGGGACTTGGGTTCAGGTACACGTACCCCTTTGATGTCGGCCACCACGGTACGGTCGTCCAGCTTTACATCCGGCTGCAGACCAGGCTTGGTGATCCCCTTGAGGTAGGGTTTCTGCTCGGCGGTGAACAGGCCGCTCTCGATGGTGAGGGCCAAGGCATCGGTCTTGTTCACGATGGCGGTGAGGTCGGCCCCTCGTTTGCCTTTGGCCACCAGCGCACGCACTTGTTTGGCCACGGCCGGGCTACTGCAGATGTACAGATCACCCTCGTACCGGGTATCCCACATGAAGTCGGTCTTATGCGCCTGGTAGTAGGCATCGAGCCCTGCCGTGTCCCGTACCGCCTTGCCCCACACCTTCTGGTCGGTGAGTTCGAAGAGCAGGATACCGTCCCGGTATTCCTTCATGAGCATGCGGAAGTCGGCGTACTTCTCCTCGAGGTGCGCATCCTCGTAGGCCATGATCCGTTCATCCACCATGCTCTCAAAACGTTCATCCACGTAGGCGGCCAGGGGGATCACCCGCTCACGGCGCTGACGTGCTTCGATCTGATCCAGCAGGTCCCGCTGGGTGTATGTGCCTCCCTTGAAGCTGAAGACCGGCTTGGTGAGTTTCTCGGCTTTCTTGCGGTCGTACGCCCAGCCCTCCATGATGGTGCGCACCACCACGGTATCGTCGAGGGTCTGCGTCATCTCGTCATACTGGCGGCTCTTCACGTTCAAAAGCTTGCGGTCCTTGATGGCACCCAGGAGTTCGCGACGGTACTTCACACCCTTCACCTCGAATGGCCCTTCGGTCACATTGCGGCGCAGCAGCGTGTCGCTCACGGAAGTCCCTTTCTTGAACACGTTCGTATCGAGCAGGGCCACCACGGCCTTCATGTTCTTCGGATAGGTGGTGTAGCCATATTCCTTGCGCAGCCTGCTGATGAAGGCCTTCTGTGTGATCTCCGCACGGCTGTCGCGCGAGATCCTGTTCTTCAGGTCGGTCTTGGCGGCCTCGAAGGCGGCGACCGGCTGCTTCTCCATCAATTTGATGATGTGCCAGCCGTAGCGCGACTTGACCGGGGCCGAGACATCACCTGCCTGTTGCAAGCCGAAGGCGGCATCCTCGAATTCCTCGATCATCTTTCCGGTGCCGAACATGGGCAGTTCGCCTCCTTTGGCGTTGGAACTCTCGTCCTCGCTGTACTTCAAGGCCGCATCGGCGAAGGGGAGCTTGCCACTCACGATCTGTCCATGCACTTCGCGGATGCGTTGCTCCACGGCCGCCCGTTTTTCCGGGGTGTCCTGGTCGGTGCTGCGCATCATGATATGTGCCACCTGCACCTGGCCCCGTGCGGGGCGGCGGTCGGATACCTTGATGATGTGGTAGCCGAAGCGCGTGCGCACCGGCTTGCTCACCTCGCCCACCTGGGTGGTATAGGCCGCGGTCTCGAAGGGGTATACCATCTGCAGCACACTGAACCACCCCAGGTCGCCGCCGTTCTTGGCCGCACTGGGATCATCGGACCCACCCGGACCCTTGGCCACCGCGGCCAGGTCCTCGCCCTTCAGGATGCGGTCGCGCAAGGCGTTGATCCGCTTCCACGCGATCAGGGTGTCCTCCGGCGATGCTTCAGGATCGACCTGTACGAGGATGTGCGCGGCCCTGATCTCCTCCTGCATGCGGGCGTAGGCCTCCTTGATCAACGCATCGTTCAGTTCGCGGTCGATGAGGTAGGGACGTGCCAGTTGCTTGCGGTACCCATCCAGTTCACTCTTGAATTTGGAGATGGTGTCCATGCCGAGCGCTTCGGCCTCACGCACCTTCAACTTGTAGTTGATGAACAGGTCGAGGTACTCGTCCAATGCTTCCTTGGTGACGGGGGCATCCTTGTTGTTCTTCTTGTAAATGGCCTCGAACTCGCTACGGAGCACCGGGCGCCCGTCCACGTTCATGATCACCGGGTCGGTGCTGCCGTTCTGGGCCATCAAGGCCGGGGTGAGGCCAAAGGCCACGAGGAGGGTAAGCAGTGGTCTACGGATCCTTTCCATGTTCACGCGTGTTGCCCGAGCGTACGGTGCTCCGGCTGAAGGGAGGCAAATGTAACCGATGGCACCGGCAACGCTCAGCACCTCAGGCCGTTAATTTGATCGAAGTACGGCTCAGTGGTGGCTGTAGTTGGGGGCTTCCCGGCTGATGTACACATCGTGCGGATGGCTCTCGCGCACACCGGCCGAGGTGATCCGGATGAATTGTGCACCGCGCAGGGCCTCCATGTGGGCCGCGCCGCAATAGCCCATGCCCGCCCGCAGGCCACCCACGATCTGGTGTACCACCTCCTCGAGTTTCCCCTTGTACGGTACACGTCCGCTGATGCCTTCGGGCACCAGTTTCTTGATGTCGTCCTCGGCATCCTGGAAGTAACGGTCCTTGCTGCCTTGCTGCATGGCCTCGATACTGCCCATGCCCCGGTACGATTTGAAGCGGCGACCTTCATAGATGATCGTCTCCCCTGGACTTTCCTCCACCCCGGCGAACATGCTTCCGATCATGACGGTACCGGCGCCTGCGGCCATGGCCTTCACCACATCGCCCGTGTAGCGGATCCCGCCATCGGCGATCACCGGCACACCCGTGCCCTCCAAGGCGGCTGCGCAGTCGATCACCGCGGTGAGCTGCGGTACCCCTACCCCTGCGATGACCCGCGTGGTGCAGATGCTGCCCGGCCCGATGCCCACCTTCACGGCATCGGCACCCGCCTCGGCCAGGGCGATGGCCGCTTGGGCCGTGGCCACATTGCCCACGATCACATCCACACCCGGAAGGCTTCGCTTCACCTCCCGCAACATGTCGATGACGCCCCGGCTGTGCCCGTGCGCCGTATCGATCACGAGTGCATCCACCCCGGCCTCCACCAGGGCCTGCGCGCGCTCCAGGGTATCGCGGGTGACACCCACGGCCGCAGCGACCCGCAACCGGCCCAGACGATCCTTGCAGGCATTGGGCCGTTGTTTCAACTTGATGATGTCCTTGTACGTGATGAGGCCGACCAGCTTGCCCTGCCCATCGATCACGGGGAGCTTCTCGATCTTGTGCTCCTGCAGGATCCCTTCGGCCTGCACCATGTTCGTATCCGGAAGCGCTGTGATGATGCGCTCCTTGGTCATGACCTCGGCCACGGGGCGCTGCATGCGTTTCTCGAACCGCAGATCGCGGTTGGTGACGATGCCCACCAGGCGGTCCGAGGCATCCACGACCGGGATCCCGCCGATCCGATGCTCGGCCATGAGCTTCAGTGCATCCACCACCAGGGCCTTCTCATCGAGCTTCACCGGATCAAGGATCATCCCGCTCTCGGAGCGTTTCACCCGGCGCACCTCGGCGGCCTGCGCGGCGATGGACTGGTTCTTATGGATGACACCTATACCGCCCTGTTGCGCGATGGCGATGGCCAGGTCGGCACCGGTCACGGTATCCATGGCGGCCGATACCACCGGGATGTTCAATTGGATGTTGCGTGTGAAGGCCGAGCGGATGTCCACCTCGCGGGGCAATACCTCGCTATAGCCAGGTACCAGAAGTACGTCGTCGTAGGTCAGGCCCTCGCCCAGGATCTTACCAACGCTACCATTGGAGGGGTTGGCCGGGTGGGTCTTCTTGAGCGGTGCGGCAGCGGATCGTTCCATGCACAAAGGTACGGCACGGCTTCAATCCAGCGTGGTGAGCATGGTCACGGTGCCGCGCCGTTCGATCTCGCGCCCGGCCCCGTTCCGATAGGCGCAGTAGTAGGCATACACCCCGATGGGCACGGCCTTGCCGCCACAGGTACCATCCCAGCCGGTGTGCGGGTCGTTGGTGGTCCAGAAGACCTGCCCCCAGCGATTGATGATGGATAATTCGTAGCCGGCCACATCCACGTAGGTCATTTCGGGCTTGAAGACCGCATTGTTGCCGCCCACCATGAAGGCGTTGGGGATATAGACCAGGTCCTGCTGCACGGCACAGACCCGGTTGCTGGTGGAGGTCGCGTTGATGCCCGATGGCCCGCCGCTCTCGATGGCCATGATGGTGTAGCAGAACCGGCCATTGGTGGCCGTGTACGCCCCCACGTCGTCCGTGAAGGTCCATGGTTGGTCCGGCGTGGTGGTTAGCACCGCCTCCGGCATGTCGTCCACTTGCCTGGTGATCCGATACCCTGCCACGATGCCTTCCCAGTCCTCGTATCCATTCCACGTGAGGGTGTTGAACCCATACAGGTCCGGGGTCACCTTCAGCAGGATGCTGCCACCCAGGTTGCTCGTGTAGGAGGCGTGACCACAATCGTCCAACACCACCACGCGATAACGATAGGTGCTGAAGCCGGGCTCCACATCGGTATCCACATAGGTGAAGGTGTTGGTCCCGATGGGGCCGAGCACCGTGACCTCCTCGAAGGGGCCGCCATCCACGGACCGCTCCAGCCGATAACCGTTCACCACGGCCTGCACATCCACGCTATCGACCACCGTGATCTCCTGATCGCCCGTAACGGTGACCGTGCGGAGGTAGTTGAACGCAGGCATGCCCGGATGATCCGCAAGAACGGTGATGGCGTTGGACGCGCTCTGGAAAAGGCCGGGACCCTGGGAGGCGACCACGGCCAAGTGGTAGGTCTGGAATGGATCGACATTGACCGAGGCCGTCGTGCTCGATCCGCCCAAAACGGCGACCAGGGACCAAGGATCGGTACCGACCCGCATGTACACGGCATATTCCTGGACCGTCCAACCGACGTATGGGGTCCACGATAGGTCGATACGACCCGCGCATGGGTCGTACACGTACTGCAGGTGGATCGTGGTGTGGAACGGTTGGGTCGCACTGGTGTTGGGGCTTGGGGGAACCCCGGTCATGCAGGTGTCGAAGGCCGCCACGGCGAAGGATTCCGGGCCAAGGTCCGGTGTGCTATCGACCCATTCGTAGGCTGTATTGGATGCGCCCCAGACGGTATCGACGATGACGGCTCCTCCTGGCGCATTGAACACGATGATGTATCCATCGGTATCGGCCTGGGGGCTGGGGGACCAGGTTACGGTGGTGCGACCATTCCCGGTGGAACTGGTATCCACGGAGACCGTGCTCATGATCGGGATGGAAGGCGGGGTGACATCGCGGAAGACATCGCCCGCCTGGTCGCTGACCGAGGTGCAACCCGGCCCTTCACGCTGGATCCGGAAGTTCAGTTGTTCCTCACAGACCGATACCTCGTGCTGGTAGGAGAAGGTGGTGCCCGATACCATGGCCAGTTGCTGCCAGTTGCCCGCGGGGTATTCCATCCAGATGCTGAAACTGTCCGCGGCCGAGGGCGATACGGCGATGTGGTTCCAGGAGAGGTCGGCGCTGCCCAAGGGTGCGCTTTGGAATACCTGCAGGTAGATGGTGGAGATGGTATCCCCTGGAAGCGAGGTGGTAGGCGGCGCTCCGTTGGTGACCGTGGTGATGAAGTAGAAGACCGGGCCTGCATTGCCATTGGCCGTCACATCCAGGTACGTGCTCGTGGCCAGCGCAGGCAGGATGGCAATGGGCGTGAACGGGCCTCCGCTGTTCGTGGCCCGGTGGATCTCGTAATGATCGAATTCACCAAGCGGGTCGGCCGGTGGTGCCCAAGTGATGGTGACCTCTCCACTGGGGGCAACGGAGGCGCATAACGGATCGGTGGGGGCCAGTGCGGCCCAACCCCATCGGGGCGCACCGAAGCACCCGGCAAGTAGGAGCATGGCCGGAAGGATCCGGAACCGGAACAGGACCCGCACGATGAATAGACGATCGCTCACCCTGTTTTGTTGCCGTTCGCTCCGGTTCATACCGATCGTTCAGCGGCTTGCGCCATGGCGGCCAGGCCATCCCGGTACCCGGTCATGATCTCTTCGAGGATCGCGGCGGCCGGTTGGATCCGATCGATCCCCGCGCTCACCTGCCCGATCTCCAGTTCGCCTTGTTCCAGATCGCCCTCGAACATACCGCGCTTCGCGCGCCCACGTCCCAGAAGTGCTTTCAGCTCATCCACGGTGGCACCGGAACGGTAGGCTTCCTGCACTTGGTGGTAGAAGGGATTGTGTAGCAAACGCACTGGAGCCAATTCCTTGAGCGTCAATGTAGTGCCTCCTTCAGCCGCGCTCAGGACCCGTTGCTTGAACGCCTCGTGCGCCGAGGACTCCTCGGCACAAACGAAGCGGCTACCGACCTGCACCCCATCGGCACCCAGGCAGATCGCGGCGAGCATGGCATTGCCCGTGGCGATCCCACCCGCGGCGATCACCGGGATGGAGAGTGCTTGGGCCACCAACGGAATGAGCACCATGGTCGTGGTCTCCTCCCTCCCATTGTGCCCCCCCGCTTCAAAACCCTCGGCCACCACGGCATCCACACCAGCGGCTTGGGCCCGTAGGGCGAATTTCACGCTGCTCACCACGTGTACCACGGTATGGCCGGCCTCCTTGAGCCGTTGGGTCCAGGTGGCCGGGTTGCCGGCCGAAGTGATCACGATGGGTACCCGCTCCTCCATGATCGTGGCCATGTGCTTCTCCACATCGGGGTAGAGCATCGGCACATTCACGGCAAATGGCCGATCACTGGCCTGTTTGAACTTGCGCACATGGTCGAGGAGCACCTCGGGATACATCGAGCCGGAGCCGATGACCCCAAGGCCACCGGCATTGCTCACGGCGGCGGCCAGGCGCCAGCCCGAACACCAGATCATACCCGCCTGGATCACAGGGTACCGAACCCCGAACAAAGCGGTCACTCGTTGCGTATCACCCATTTTCACGATCGGTGGCGAAGGTACCGGAGACGGTGCCATCGACCACCACCGATGGGCGGTCGGTCCGGATCGTTGATATCCTCGTCGATCCGACGACCGACCGTGCGGGATCTTTTCTAAGTTTGCCCTTCGGCATGAGGAATGCCTTGAACGACATGAACTTGAGAACGCTACGCACTTCCTTCCTCGTCGGTGGTTGCGCCTTGTTGGTGAGCACCTCCTCGGCGCAGTACGCTTGGGATTTCGGCATGCACCTGGGTGGCGCGAACTACCTGGGCGAAATGGGTGGAACGGACCAACCCCGCCGCGACTTCGTGTGGGACATGAAGTTGAGCCAGACGCGCTGGGCCTTCGGTGGTTTCGCACGCCGGAAGCTGAACCGTTTGATCTCGGTGAACACCGGGCTGCTCTACCTGCGGATCCAAGGTGCCGATGAACTCTCCTCCTATCGCCCACGCCGTGGCCGGAACCTGAACTTCCGGAACGACATGCTCGAGTGGTACCTGCGTCCGGAGTTCACCATCTTCCAGGACAATGACCTGGGTGGTCGCGGCCGGTACCGGTTGGATTTCCGCTTGTTCGGTTACGTCGGTGTCGCGGCCTACCTCAGCGGCCCCAAAGGGCAGTTGAACCGCGAAGGGGAGTTCTATACACTGCGCGATATGCGCACCGAACTGGTCGACTATTCGTCCGTGGGCCTCTCTATCCCGGTGGGGATCGGCTTCCACTTCACCCAACGCCGCCGCCATCGTTTCGGTATGGACATCGGCTGGCGCACCACTTTCAGCGACTACCTGGATGATGTGAGCACCACCTACAAGGACCCGGACGGCCTCCCGGAGGGTCGTGGAGGGATCGCCTTCCAACTGTATGATCAGCGCCCCTTGGTGCCCGCAGGTGTGGATGTGCCCGATGCGAACAACTACGGCTACCACGTGACCGATGGCCCTTCGATGAAGAAGGAGAACCAGCGCGGCGACCCCACGCACAACGACAGCTACTTGACCCTGACCCTGACGTACAGCTACGTGCTGCGCGGTCAGTCCAACTTCTACCGCCAACGCTACAACTGGATGCGTGGCAACAAGCGCGTAGGCCGCAAGTCGCGCGCGAAGTTCTAACGACCTATCGCTACTGAAGGGGCCATCTCGCAAGAGGTGGCCCTTTCGCTTTTTCCCGGAACCCCAACGGCGAGACACGCGACCCTACCCGCCCTCCCCTGGCCTCCCACACCGGTGGAACGCTCCGTACATAGGCCGATCCTCTGGGCTTAGCCCAATAGCACCCCACCACCAATGCGGAGACTTGCCCCCTTGGCCACGGCAGTTGAGCCTTCTGTTGTAAACCTATTTCAGGACGGGACAGTCGCTTCGGGGTGCAGGGTCTCCTGCGGAAGAGCCTGCGCAAGTTCAGAACTACAGGGTCCCGTAACGGAGACCCTACAGCGGTCTGGGATCGCGGATCAGCCGCGCATGCCGTTGATGATGCGCATCAACCCTTCGCGCAGCGGCAATGCCGGGCGGCCAAGAAGCTGGTCCATTCGGGTCACATCGGGCATACGCCGGGTCATATCCCCTTCCTCCAAGGGTGGCAGGTGAACGAGCCGCGACCGGCTCCCGGTGAGTTCGATGACCAGCTCGGCGAGATGCTTGATCGTGATCTCCTTGTCCGATCCGATGTTCACCACGTCGTTGATGACCTGCGATCCGTGGAATGCGGCGAGGCATGCATCGATGTTGTCATCGATGTAACAGAACGTACGCGTTTGTGAACCGTCGCCATAGATGGTGATGTCCTCGTTGGCCATGGCCGCACGCAGGAACTTGGCCACGACGAAATCACGGCTCTGCTTGGGGCCATACGTATTGAAGAAGCGGAAGATCGTGTACTCCAAGCCGTACTCCTTCTGGTAGGAGCGCAGGAAGGCCTCCCCGATGTTCTTCACGATCGCATAGGGCAGCTTCGAGTTGAGCGGGGTGGTCAGTTCGTTCTGTGGGATCTCCACCGGTTCGCCATACACTTCACTGCTGCTGGAGAAGAGGACGCGGCGCACCCCGGTGTTCTTCGACAGATCAAGCACGTTGCGGATGCCGTCGATGTCGCGCAGGACCATTACCGGGTTCTCGGTGGTACGCTTCACGCCCACCACAGCCGCGTAGTGGAACACATACTCCGGCCGATAGGCGTAGAACACACTGCTGATGTCCTCGAAGCGGTTCACATCACATTTGATGAAGTGCAGGTTCGGCTTCACCGGGACGTTCACCTTGCACACAGCACCTGTGAGCAGGTTGTCCACCACCACTACCTTGTTCTTCGGATCATCGGCCAGCTTCAACGCCAGATCACTGGCGATGAACCCTGCTCCTCCTGTCACTAATATGCTTGCCATGTTGGATCGCGCGGGTAAATCTACTCGATGCCACTGCAACGTCGGTTCCTACGCCGGATCAGGCCGAAGATCAGGAATAAGACCAGGCCTGCGGTGGCCGCACCATACCAGAAGACCGGGCTCGTGATGTTCTTGCGGACCAGGTAGGGGATCCTGCGCCAATGGAAGGTCTCCCGCTTGCCCTGGTGGGCCTCCCACCATGCGGCATCGTAGGTGGCGACCTCCTGCACCGGTTCCCCGGTGAGCGACAACAACGACCACTGGATCCCACCCGGCCCCACATCGGCCTGGAGAAGGGCATCGCGCAATTCATCGCGTACGGCGCACTGGATGTACGTGATGTTCTTCTCGTGTGGCTGGAAGAAGATACTGGCCGGCGCCCTGCCCGCCATGCTTCCGCTGATCCAATAGACCTCGGCCGTGTTGGCGATCTTCCGCAGGATGGGCAGCACCTCCTTGTCGAAATTGCATCCGGTCATGGAGCGCGTATTCCCCGAAAAGAGCTTCGCGTAGCGTTCCACCCCTTCGGACCAGACCGGTCGATGGGTGATGATGAAAAGGCGGCCCATGCCCCCGGCCATAGCCTCCGTTGCCACGTTCTTCAGTGCCGTGAGTTGATCACCGGAGATGTCGCTGTCGTCGCGTTCCGTATCGAAAAGGAGGATGCGATCGAGGCCCATGTCGATACGCTGCGGCATGGGCACGCGGAACGCATGCCCCTCAAGATCATGGTTGCCGGGTGCGTTGAAGAGCGGGACCGTAAGCCGCCCGAAGAAGCTGGTGGCGAAGCGCACGCTGTCCCGATCCGGCCGCAGGAAGAGGTCACCCGTACTGAGCAGCGCATTGGCCCCGGTCGCGTTGATCATCGGCAGGTTGGCCAGGATGGTGGCCGCGGGGAAGCCCGATGCGTTCGAGCTGGCACCGTGGAAATGACCACCGATCAACAACCGATAGTGGCCACTGCTATCCGGCCCTTGTACGGTGCGGCCGTTGTACGGCGAGACCTGTGCCCTTGCGGTGAATGGCAGCGCCGCCAGCAGCACGAACGAATGGATCCGGCTCATGGCTGCGCTGCGCCTGGGTTGGTCCGGCCGTTCACGGTCACCTTGTTCCCCTTGCCCACCTTGTCAGGCTGTGCCGCTTCGATGGTGGCATCCTGGATCGTGACCTGGGAAGCTCCGTGGCGTGCATGGAACACTTTGATGTCAATGGCTGCTCCCTTGGTGGAAGCGATCCGGCCGCCCTTCATCTCCAAGGTGCCACCCTCGGAGACATCCAGCACATCCTTGGTCGAGCTGAAGGAACCACCTTCGATCAGCACCCGACCGGACTCGTCGAGGACCAGGGCATTGCTCGATGCACCGGCCACCGTGGCCGCCGAGAACCGTGCGGCGCCCCCTTTCACTTTGAGCGCATCATCGCCGGCACCGAGGAAGGATACGTCATTGATCGTGGCATCGCCATAACCGAGGAGCAATTGGTCCTCGCCCCCGGTGAACGTGCATGCATGCAGGTCCACTTTGCTACGGACCGCCTGGAGGAGGTCGCGCGTGCGTACTTCTCCGAATACACATCCCTTCCAATTGGACGGCGCTTCCTGAAGGATGATGGACGGTACACCGGCGGCATTCGCACCGAAGCCATCGATACGAACGTGTTCAAAGCTGCTCTTCCCTCCGGTGGCTAACAGGATCAGTCCTCCTCCACTTGCATCCGAGGAACCGAACGTGATCGGCGCCTCATCCAGACCACGCAGTTGCATCGGGGAGCGCGAGATGATCCGTGCGCCCTTCACCAGATCGATCCGGAGCGGTGCTGTAGCGGTCACCGTGTAACCGGTCGGTATGAAGAGGTCATGATCAAGCGAATGCGCTCCGGGTGGGATCGTGATCGATCTGTTCTCCTCGTCGAACCGGAGGATGGCCTCTTGGCGTGGTTCCCAACCCGCTGGCGGCGTGACGGACGGTATGGCGAGGCCATCGGTGTAGGCATACGGGAAGACCTCCAGGTTTTTTTCCGTGCTGGCCCCGAGCACGGCGTAACGAAGGAGGAGTTTGTCCGGCCGAGCCTTGCGCCAGGCTTCATCCAAGGGGATCCGCAGCTCCACGGCTCGCCCAACGGTGCCGGGTTTGCGGCAAGGGATGATGCTCCGTTGGACAGGTGGCATCACGCGCCCATCAACGGCTACCGCACCGAACACCTCGATAGGTAAGCCTTCGATCGGGATCACGGTGATGCGCAGGGTGTCGGTATCCATGGCCGCATAGGCATGGAATCCTTTGGGCACATCGAGCAGGCGGCGGATCACGAGCTGGTTCCGCCGATACAGTTCCCGATCCAGTTCCTTGTACGGGAATTCACGATAGATGATCGCTGATGCACTATCCAGGGCAGGCGCAAGTGCGGTGAACGCGCTGTCCAGGAACTCCGGGCGGGAGACACGCTCCAGGTGATGCACGTACGCCGCGAACAGGTCCGGATCGTTGAAGTAGGCATCGTGCAGGTCCATCGATTGCCTGAAGGCACCCTCGTACCGGTCCGAGCCAGCGAGCGTACGGATCGGGAAGGCGCTGAAGCTCTCGTAAGCGACCGGCTCCACCCGCTGCACCACGGGATCATAGTAGAACTTCACATCGCTCCAATCCATGCTGTGGTGGCCACCCACCAGATCGAGGATCGCATGTCGCCGTGCGATCAGGTCGGCATTGAACACCTGGGAGGCCGGAAGCTCCCCTCGGCGGAAGGCCATCATCCGGCCTACGGCATCGGCGAAATAGCCCATCTGTACCGTGTCCTTCCGCAGGTCGCCGGACCCGAACGCATCCACGGCTGCTGCCTGGTAGGCCGCGAACGGCTCGTTGTACCGGATCTTCTCGATCATGTTGAGCCGATGTTCCCAGAAGAGACCCGGATCAAAACGGAAGAGCGGACCCTTCATGCGGCCATTATTCGACAGTAATTCCGGACCGAAGTGCTCCTCATACGCATAGACGCCGAGGTCCTCCCCGTTGAAGACCAGCTTCACGAATCCATAGCGCAAGGCTGCGATCCCCTCCCCGCGCATCAGCCGGTGGTAGAACCAGTCACACAGGTAGTTCCGGGTGCCCGGATGTTGCAAGGAGAAGCGCTGCATGCCCAGGAAACCCTCATCCTTCTTGGCAACCACCCGGAAGGACCACTTATCGCCTGTCACGTGGTCGGCCATCTTCCCCTTGATGCGCACCTTCACCTTGAAGGTCCTGCCCCCTGCGGTGAATTCACCGGGCACATAGTCATTCCCCTCGCGCATGATCACTCCGCGCTCCCGCGCCGCGTCCACCACGCCCTGTAACACATCCATGTCATCCTGGTCCACCTTCAAGGCGACCTCCTCGGGTTCCACCTGGAACGATGCCGGGTAGTTCACCAGGATCTGGTGCAGGAATTTCTTCAGGCCGGGATGGCCTTTGCGCTTCAGTGCCCGGTCCCCGATGAACGAACCAGTGGCGAACACCGCCACAAGGGCGACAAGGATGATCAGGATGCGACGTTTCATTTTTCTCTTGGGGCGTGCTCAGGCCGGTACGGGTATGTGGCTGTTGATGGTATCGTCCATTTCGGTATCCGTTTCCGGATCGGCAGGTGCGTGTTGATCCCAGTTGGCGATCTCCTCTTCGGTGACCACGGTGATGATGATGAGCAGGACGATGGTGAACGGGTTGAGGGAGCTGACCAGCCAGGATTCGTAGGTGATCGAGAACATGACCGCGAACATGATCCCCAAACTGAGCGGGACAAGGCGACTGGCCTTGATGAAGATGAGCACGAAACTGCGCAAAAAGATCAAGAGCCCCACGATCCCGAAATTGAACCAGAAGGAGAGGTAGGTGTTGTGAACGCCACCTTGGTGGCCCATCCGCTCCAGGTAGAGCCGATGTTTCCGCATGATCCGTTCGTCGTTCGCGAAACCGCCACCGAAAACGAGGTAGTCCTGGATGTGCTTCCACGCGAATTCCCACGCGAAGTATCGACCACTTCCATCCTCCAACGTATTCAGCCGTACATAATCCTCGAGCCCTAAGAACGTCACAATGGGAGCGATGTTGGAAAGCACCACTTCCGAAATTCCGAAGACAACCAACAAGCCGATAAACCCGAAGAAGGGGCTGGCCGAGAAGAACCGCCCAAAGATGAGGAAGATGAGGACCGCGACCACGGAGGACCGGGAGCCCGAGATCACCAGGAAATACACCGCCGTGCCGTACACGAACAATTTGTCCTTCCAGGTGAAAAGGTCCCGCTTGACGGAGGCGAGCGTGGCCGTGAGCATGATCAGCATGAAGCAGAAAATGGCCAAGCCGTTCGGGTTGCCGAACAGGCCTCGGAACCGACCGATCATGTAGGCGTAGAATTCACCGAAGCCCCAGAGCACGAAATAGCCCGATAGCAGGATGACGGTCATGAACCGGACGAGGTTCTTGAAGAATTCCCATCCATTCATGCGGAAGTTGTAGAGCACGTAGTTCGGGATCACCAGGTAAAGCAGTGCGTAGGAGATCGTCTTCTCTAAACCGGTGATGAGGTTGTTGGAGAAGACAAGCGGGAAGACGCTGTAAATGAAAAAGGGCAGGAAGACGTTGAAGACCTGTGAGAAGGGGACGAAGCGGTAACGCTCCAACAGGAAGATGAGCGAGAGCGCCACGATGTATGTGTTCTTCGCGCTCTTGAACACCTGCATCTTGAAGAACCATGGCGTGATGTCCGAAAGCACCAGGGTGATCAGCAGACCGAAGATCATATCGGCCCAGAGTTCCCGTGACTTCAGGAAGAAAACGGACAATGGCATGAGCGCGAAGAGCAACGGCTTCGCGTACACCCCCACCACGATGTAGAGGAGGACCAGCATGAAAAGCTGGTAATTCTTCGCGAAGTATTCCCTCATGGTCTCCCTCCGTCCATCGGTCGCGCAGCGAACGACCGCAATTGTTCACGTACCGCAGGCCCGCGCTGCCGGGTGAAGGTGCGGATCACGGCGACATGTGCCATCCAATCGGCCACATCCGCAGGTTTCCGCCACCGGGCCGTGTGCCTTTCCATCTCCGGAGCCATACGCCCGACGATCGTTTCCAACTCCCGCTCCGCCCGTTCGGCGGAAAGAGGACCGTCCAACAATCCCTCGCAGGTGCGAATGAAGGTGGTCTTGAAGAGGGGCCATCGCATCATGCCCCAGAATAGCCGGGTGACCGGGACATCCATTGAGCTGGCGCGCATGAACATGTCCGCGGTGGGTGCCCCTTGTGCGCCATAGCCGAGGTCCGAATCGCCCATGATGAAGTACCAACGACCGTCAAGCGGCCGGATCGGTTTGGGCTTTCCCGTGTAGCGCCAGAAGCGCACGTTCTGATTGGGCCAGTCCATGTTCCCAAGGATCATCTGGGTGGCCATGTAGGTAAGGAATCCCTCCACATCGATCCGCGCGTTCAACGTATCGGCCCAGGCGCTGTCCTTGCCATCCCAATCCTTCGTGCGGGTGGCCAGGTGTTCAAATCGCACGACCTCTGCCGTGTCCCCCCGATAAAGGCGTGCCTCATCCTCCAGGATGGTGATCCGCTTCCGTGGTATCCCATAGCGACGAGCGAGCTCCTCATCGTCCATCCGCGGCCGCAAGTGATGCACTCCCCAATACGCGTCGTTGATATAGACCACGCACGAACGATGTGTGGAGGTCTCGAATGGCAACCCTTCGCAGAGCTTATGCTGGAATACATCCCGTAGCATCGCCTTGATCTGGTCGTTCCCTGCGGCACGAAGGATCAGGGCTTGATATCCTTCATTCACCGCTTCATTGAAAAGGTCGTAACGCAAGGGTTCGTCGAATCCGAGGCGGAGGGCGTGTTGCGGGAATCCGCGTGTCATCTGTCCGTTGATGCGGACCTTCACCTCCGTTTCGAATCCGGTGGTGCCATCGGGGTGGATGTACTGCATCCGTCCGCTTCGCTCCCATTCCTTACCCCGCATGTGGAAGTTGCCCGGATACTTCCACCACCGCGGGTCACGGGCTTCTGCGATGAGCATCTTCCTCGGCCCATGAAAAATGGCATTCCCCACCACCATGATGCCCGAGTCCGGATCCATCAGGGCACCGGTGGGTAGTTGGAGCGAAACCACCGGCAGATCGCCATGCCGTGTGAACAGGTAGGTTCGAAGGCGGGCTTGCGAACGCCCTTCTTCCGTGGCATGGGCCACCTGGATCGACCGTGCCGATGGTAACCCGGCCAACGGATGGCGCCAGTTGAGCGAGATCGGTGTGGCCAGCAACCGTGCCGCATCGGCCTTGGCAGGGTCCAGGGTCACCTCCAGGTCGCCGGTGAACGGCACGAACGCACCATCCGCACCGAATGCGATATAGGCCCGATCATTCTTTCCGGGCGTCACCCGGATCACCTCACCCGGTGAGCGATAAGCCTGATCCAACCCCAATTCCGGTGGGATCGCCTCATGATCCACCTTGACGGGATCAGGCGCCTTACCGGCCCAGGCGGCACAAACAAGTGCGATGAAAAGGACCGCAAGGGATCCGACCGTGGCCCTCAGTCCTTCCCACGTGCTCATTTCCGTTGTGTTCCGGCCAAAGCCCAGCGCATGATGGGTATGAATACGAGCAGGGCACATGCCACGATGACCGCTGCACCCGACCCGCAGCCGATCCCGATCAGCAACATGATGAGCAGATCGGGCTCCGGGCGCCCATCACCCCGCTTCCCGATGAGGACGGCTGCGGCAAGTACCAAGGTGGCAAGCGGTAATTGTGATCGCACCAGACCCGCCGCCAGCGCGGCCGCACTTGCCCACAGGGCCGACCTCCGCGCCTCGACCCCGCTGGAACGTGAACCCCAGATCGCCGTGATGTAACCCAGCACAAGCGCTGCCACCAACACCAGGAGCAGATCCGGGATGTCATACACGGAGAAATGGCCCATGTGATCGGCGATGACCCCCTTCAGATCCATTTTCCCAGCATTTGGGCCAAAACTAACATCCGCCCTGCTGCCCGCGTGTTCCCGCTATATTTGACCCTTCATGCTCCAGCGCAACGCAACTGTTCTTTCATTGACCGTGGCCTGTGCTGCCGTTCACGGCCAGGCCGTGGAACTGGTCAGTGGTTCCATGCGGATCGATCCGGGCACTACCGTGCAATTCGTGGGTCCGTTGACCTTCACCATCCAGTCCGGGGCCGCCGTGGTGAACGACGGGACCATTGACCTCGGTTCCGCAGCCACACTTTCGGAGCCTTCGGGCGGGCCGATCGTGGGGACGGGCGTGGAGCTGGCGACCATCGACCTCGATGGCCCGCTCGGCAATGTGGAACCCGGTGGCTTGGGTCTAACGGTGAGCACGGGATCCCCGATCGGTCCGCTTACGATCACGCGTGGGCATCTGCCGAGAACATTCCCCGAAGGCGATCCGAGCATCGCACGTTGGTTCCAACTGGATGCGCCCCTGGCGAACTCCGGAGATGCCACATTCACCCTGCGCTATGATGCCACCGAGTTGGGACCGTTGTCCGCCGACGGGATCGGTCTGTTCGGTTCCAACGCCATCGATGGACCCTGGACGTTGCTGGCCTCAACCAACTATCCGGCGGCACACACCATTGAAGGCACCGTCCCGGCACCCTGGGGCGTGTATTCCGCCTTCGATGTGAATGCACCCACACCCTCCCCCTCGCTTCAAGCGACCAGCGGATTGCATGTATGGCCCACACTGACCGAGGATGTGCTTTTCATACACGCGACCGACGGTACACCGATCGGGGGGGTGGCCCTGTTCGATGGACTTGGCCGATCGATCGATGCGCGGATCCTACATGCGAAAGGCGATCTGGTCTCTTTGGATGTCTCGCACCTGGCACAAGGCACGTACCTGCTTCATGTGGACGGACACCAGGCCATGAAGATCCGGAAAGTATGAGGTACGCGACATTGTTGACCCTTGGCCTGGCATGCTGCCAATACGCTTTCGGCCAATTGGACCTGCCCGTTCATCTGGAACTTTCCGGCACGGCACCAGCGGATCGCCAGGTAATGGGGCTTGCCGACCCGGTAAGCACGGATGCCGCGATGAGCGTGGATGCCGCGCGTGCAGGTGTGGTATCCAGCACCACCACGACAGGTACCAGCACGCTGATCGGTACGCTTTCCCCGGATCCGGTGAGTTTAACACCCGGCATGCTCGTGACCATTGTACCACAGGAGCCGAATGCGGCGGGTGCGCTATTCGACCTGAACGGCACCGGTGGCCGTGTTCTGCTGAAATGGGGCGGACTGCCCTTGGATAGTGCGGACCTACCCATCGGCGCTCCAAGCAGGCTGGTGTTCGATGGCACGAACTGGCAGGTGCTGAACTGGAATGCACGCCCATGCCCGACCGGCAGCTCCGTGGCCAATGCACGGTTCTGCGTGGACGATACCGTACGTGGCACCGGTTCGTACTACGAAGGGGTCGCCGTATGTGCCGCTCGTGGTGGTCGGCTCTGCTCCTTTGGGGAGTGGTCCACCGCCTGTCGGCGCGACCCCACGTTCCTTCCGACGGTGAGCGGTTATGAATGGATCGAGGATGCGGCCAACAATCCGAATGATGGGAAGGTGATGGGGCAAGGCTACAACGGCCCCGATGTGATGGAAGGGATCACTTGCGAGTACGGGAACACACATCCCCCCACGACCGTGAACATGTTCCGTTGTTGTTACGACCGATGAGGACAGCGACCCTTACTTCAAGCCTGGTCCTGGCCTCGGCACTGAGCGCGCAGATGCAGGTCGGCACGTCCATCCGGTTCGTCGGTCCGGAAGAGGAACGCCAGGTGACCGGGATCGCTTTACCGAGCGATGGCAGCGCCGCCCATACGGTGGAGGCCTCCTTGATCGGCACAACCACCTGGGCCGAGGTATCCGTATCCGGTGCGGTGCTCACACTCACCCCTACCGTGCCAATGACCACCTTGCGCGATGGTGCCTTGTTGCGGTTCCTGGCCCCCTCCGACCTACATGGTCCGTTGACCATCGCTCTTCCGGGGCTTGATCCGACACCTGCCCTGCGCCCCGATGGTGTGCCCGCTTCGCGTGGCCAGATCAGGGGTGGTTCGGTGGTGGAACTGGTGCGTGCCGGTACTTCCTGGGTCCTTACGGGTCTTCCCGACCGGGGTTGTCCACCTGGTACGGTAGCGATCGGCGAACGCCTGTGCATGGAGCAGGCCTTGCAACCAAACTCGCTCTGGTTCCCCGCTGCGGACCGCTGCAACGACCTCGGTGGCCGGCTGTGCAGTTGGGATGAGTTCTATGTGGCCTGCTCCCAATATGGCGCCGCGTTCTCGAACATGCTCACCGCCTGGGAATGGCTCGATGACTCATCGAACCATGCCAATTCAGCCGTACAGGTCGGTCTATCCTCGTGTACGGCCGAGCGATGGGCCAACCCGAACAATGTCACCATGGGTCGCTCACGGTGCTGCTTCACCCCACGTTGAATGG
>JADLAI010000061.1 GCA_020848295.1 Flavobacteriales bacterium | reverse complement strand
TGCGCACCGCACGGGCCTGGTTGTACAAAGACCAGCTGCAGGAGGTCACGGCCCACAAGTGGATCATTGTGGTACGGGGCCTTGGGGGGCAATGATGCATCCGCGTGATGCGTTCCAAGGTGGACCCCATGAGGGCAGTGGTCGCCATGATCGGCAGACAAATGGATGGCATCATTGCCTGGATCCGGTCACGACGGACCAATGGCTGTATCGATGGCGTCAACGGTCTGTTCCAGGCCGCCAAGCGCAAGGCAAGGGGTTACTCCAACTTCCGGGCCATCCGAACGGTGGTCTTCCAGACCGAGGGTGAACTCGACTTCAACGCGATCAACCCGTACTCTGGCCAACCCGGTTGAAATTCAGCGGATGCTTTTATTTTCCACGGCGAATGAATGAAGATCGAGCGATCGAAGCCGTTCTGGACCGGTCCACGTACGTCGGGTGGCGCAACCGCCTTTCCTTTGCAGCCCGCTGGACCTGTTCCGGCACACCTGCCATGCACCCGATCCGCTTCAACCATATCGCAACTGCCGCTGCTGCGTTGCTCGCCACGAACCTCATCGCACAGGATGACCTGATCAAGAAGATCAGCCTCAACAGCGCCGATTCCACCGGCTTCCGCTTCACCCAGGTGCTCACCACGCCGGGCACGCCGGTGGAGGACCAGGGTTCTTCGGGTACCTGCTGGAGCTATTGCACGGGGTCCTTCCTCGAGTCGGAGATGATCAAGAAGGGTGGTCCCATGGTACCGCTGAGCAAGATCTACATCGCACGGCGCAGCTATGAGGAGAAGGCCCGCAGTTATGTGCGTATGCACGGTTCGCTCAACTATGGCGACGGTGGCATCGCGCATGATGTGGTGAACATGTACGCCAAGTACGGCATCGTGCCCTACGAGGCATTCACGGGCCTCAACTTCGGCAACGAGAAGAACCAGAGCGGCGAGATGCAGGAGGTGATCAAGGCCATGCTCGATGCGATCATCAAGGCGCCCAACAAGGGCACTCTTACCCCCGTGTGGCCCGAAGCCATCAACGCCGTGCTCGATACGTACCTGGGCAAGGTCCCGGAGACCTTCACCTATCAGGGCAAGAGCTACACCCCACAGTCCTTCGCGAAGGAGGTGGTAAAGCTGGATGCTTCGGATTACGTCGAGTTCCAGAGTGTGACCGATGTGCCTTACTACAGCAAGGCCACGCTGATGGTGCCGGATAACTGGGCCCTTGCACAAGCCTGGAACATCCCGGTGGAGGAGATCACCACCATCATGGACAACGCCCTGCGCAACGGCTATTCCGTGTCGTGGGGCGGCGATGTGAGCGAGCCTTCGTTCAGCTGGCGCAATGGTGTGGCCTTCGTGACCATGACCCCGGCCGCCGAACTCACCAAGGAGGAGAAGGCCAGCCTCTTCAACGGTCCGCAACCCGAACCGGTGATCACCGCCGAAATGCGGCAGTCGGCCTTCGACGACTACCGCACCACCGACGACCACGGCATGCACATCACCGGTATCGCCAAGGACCAGAACGGCACCGAATGGTATATCGTGAAGAACAGTTGGGGTACCGGCAACGAGTACAAGGGCTACCTGTACATGAGCAAGGCCTACGCGGCGTACAAGATGACGGCCTTCCTGGTGAACAAGAAGGGGGTGCCCACCCCGGTGCTGCGGAAGATGGGGCTTTGAAGGCGCAACAAGGAGGAGGAGGATGGTCGGCCTGATGGCCATGCACACAGGTGCCCTCCTCAATCGTTCGCTAAGGATCATACCCCATGGACCGTCGGCTCCTCATCCTGTTCATCACGATCTTCATCGATCTGATGGGCTTCGGGATCTTCATCCCGGTGGTGCCCATCTACGCCCGCGAACTCCATGCGAGCGATGCCCTGGTGGGCGATACCGGTGCGCTCTTCTCGTTGATGATGTTCATCTTCACCCCGGTCTGGGGATCGCTCAGCGACCGCTTCGGCCGTCGGCCGATCATCCTCTGGGCGCTGGGGGTCTCGGCGGTGAGCTACCTGCTATTCGCCCACGCCGATACCCTCTTCCTGCTCATCGCGGCACGCATGCTCACCGGGGTGGGTTCAGGTAACATCACAGCTGCACAGGCGTACATCACCGACATCACCCCGCCGGAAGGCCGGGCCAAGGCCATGGGCCTGATCGGTGCGGCCTTCGGCCTCGGTTTCATCTTCGGCCCACCCATGGGCAGTTTCATCTACATGCACCTTGGTGTGGAGTGGGTGGGCTACGCAGCGGCCATCATCTGTGTGCTCAACATGGTGGCGGTCTGGTTCTTCCTTCCGGAATCGCTCCAAGAGAAGGTGGTGGATCGCGCCATCCGCATCAAGCCGGTCACCGGGGCGATCCGCGCGTTGAAGGATGCACGTTTCCGCGACCTCTACCTCATCAGCTTCATCTTCATCACCGCCTTCAGCATGATGCAGATGACCATTGCCCTGTTCTGGACCGATGATCACGGCCTGAACAAGGAGGAGATCGGCTGGATGTTCGCTGCCGTGGGCCTGGCCTCGGCGATCGTGCAAGGCGGGATGATCGGCTGGTTGCAACGCACCTTCGGCGAGCGCCGGTTGATGGTCTTCGGCTGCCTGTCCATGGCCGTGGGCCTGGGCATGATCGCTTTTATCCCCAAGGCCTATTTCCTGTCCCTCAACATCCTCTCGATCCTCCTGCTCGCGCTCGGCAATGGGTGCTTGAACCCGACCTTGTTGAGCCTGTTGAGCAGGAATGCCGCGCAGCAGGAGCAAGGGGAGGTGCTTGGCCTCAACCAGAGCTTCGGGTCCCTGGCCCGCATCGTGGGTCCGGCGCTGGGTGGGCGCCTGTATGAGGTCGCCCATGGCCTGCCCTATATCGGATCAGGGCTGGTCATGCTGGGTGCGCTGTACTACGTGATCGCCTACCATCGCCGCAAAGAAGGCCGACCGGCTATTCCCGTGTAGGGGCTACTTTCGCGCCGCCCATCATACCAACCACCTCCATGAGCGTACTCGTCAATAAGAACAGCAGGATCCTGGTCCAGGGTTTCACCGGCAGTGAAGGTACCTTCCATGCCACCCAGATGATCGAGTATGGCACCAACGTGGTGGGCGGTGTCACTCCGGGAAAGGGTGGCCAGAAGCACTTGGAACGCCCCGTGTTCGAGACGGTGAGCGACGCGGTGAAGGCCACTGGCGCCGATGTCAGCATCATCTTCGTACCTCCTCCTTTTGCCGCCGACGCGATCATGGAAGCAGCGGAAGCTGGGATCAAGGTGATCGTCTGCATCACCGAAGGCATCCCTGTGAAGGACATGGTGGCCGCACGCGAATACATCCGTGGGAAGAACTGCACCCTCATCGGGCCCAACTGCCCAGGGGTGATCACCGCCGACGAATGCAAGGTGGGCATCATGCCCGGCTTCGTCTTCAAGAAGGGCAAAGTGGGCATCGTCTCCAAATCCGGTACCCTGACCTATGAAGCCGCCGATCAGGTGGTGAAGGCGGGCATGGGCATCACCACGGCCATCGGCATCGGTGGCGATCCCATCATCGGTACCACCACATTGGAGGCGATCAAGCTCTTCACCGAGGACAAGGAGACCGAGGCCATCGTGATGATCGGCGAGATCGGTGGCGACCTGGAGATCCAGGCGGCCAACTGGATCAAGGCGAATTGCAAGAAACCCGTCATCGGCTTCATCGCAGGGGAGACCGCACCCAAGGGCCGCACCATGGGCCACGCCGGGGCCATCGTTTCCGGCGCCGACGAAAGCGCGGCCGCCAAGAAGAAGGTGATGCGCGAGAGCGGGATCCACGTGGTGGACAGCCCGGCCTTGATCGGCGCCAAGGTGAAGGAGGTGCTGGGGTAGGGTCGAACGATCCCTTCGCTTGGCATCAGGCCCTCGGCTATCTTCGCCCGCATGGCACTCCTACAAGACAAGATCGCCCTGGTCACCGGTGGTACCCGTGGGATCGGAAAAGGCATCGTCGAACGCTTCCTTGCTGAAGGCGCCGATGTGGCCTTCACCTTCGTGAGCAGCCCGGAGAGGGCCAATGCGCTGGCCACCGAGCTCGCTACGAGGACGAACCGCAAGGTGATGGCCATCCAGAGCGACGCAGGCGACTTCAATGCGGCACAGGCCACCGTGGACAAGGTGGTGGCCGAATGGGGCCGGCTCGATATCCTGGTGAACAATGCGGGCATCACCAAGGACCAGCTGCTCATGCGCATGAGCGAGGCCGACTTCGATGCGGTGATGACCACCAACATGAAGAGCGTCTTCAACATGTCCAAGGCCGTGCTCCGCACCATGCTGAAGCAGCGCAGTGGCAGCATCATCCACATGAGCAGTGTGGTGGGCGTGCAGGGCAATGCGGGGCAGGCCAACTATGCCGCGAGCAAGGCCGCCATCATCGGCTTCTCCAAGAGCGTGGCCAAGGAACTGGGCAGTCGTAACATCCGCAGCAACGCCATCGCACCGGGTTTCATCGAGACCGAAATGACCGCCGCCCTCGACCCCAAGGTGGTGGAGGGCTGGCGTGAGGCGATCCCCCTGAAGCGTGGCGGCACCCCCACCGATGTGGCCAATGCCTGTGTCTTCCTCGGCAGCGACCTCAGTGCCTACATCACCGGTCAGACCTTGAGCGTCTGCGGCGGTATGCTGAGCTGAACGTCCGTGTGATCCTGCTCGTCCTGGAAGGTCGGTGGACCACCCATCACCGACCTTTGCACCCCGCATGTCACTGACCACCGCCCATAGTCTCTGGCTGGCGCCTCTTTGTCTGCTCCTCGGTATCGCCGCCGCGTGGTGGCTCTATAGGCGAACCGTGGGGAAGGAGGGTTTCCCACGCCCCTTGGCCTTGATCCTGGCCACTTGTCGCGCACTGGCCATCGCGCTCATCGCCTTCTTCCTGCTCGAACCCATGGTGCGCATCCTGGTGCGCGAAGTGCGGAAACCGGTGGTGGTGATCCTGCACGATGGATCCTCGTCCGTTGCCGCAGCAGGGGACACTGCCGCCTTGCGCACCCGCTATCCCGCCGAATTGGATCGGTTACAGGAGCGCTTGGGTGAGCGCTTCGATGTACGTGCTTTCACGTACGGTGAGGCGGTCACCGAAGGACTGGACTTCGCCCAACTCGGCTCCTTCACCGATGTGGACCAGGCCCTGCGTGAGGTGTACGACCGGTTCAACGGCCCCGACCTCGGCGCTGTGATCATCGATGGCGACGGGATCCACAACCGGGGCCGTGATCCTCGTGCCATCGCCGATCGGTTGGGTGTACCGGTCATGGCCATCGCGTTGGGCGATACCACCGTGCGCCCCGATCTCCTCCTACGCGGGGTGGACCACAACCGTATCGGTTACCTGGGGAACGAATTGCCCGTGCTCGTGAAAGTGGAGGCCCGACGTAGTCCCGGTGTTGCAACACGGGTCTCCATCCTGCACGGTGGAAAGGAGGTGGCGGGAAGGGACATCGTCCTCTCCGGAACCACCACATTCCTGGAACTGCCGTTCAGTGTGAAGCCCGAAAGGGCAGGTGTACACCGCTACACGGTGGCGGTGCGACCCGTATCGGGTGAGGCCACCGAGGTGAACAACCGGATGGACATCCTCATCGATGTACTGGATGATCGCCAGAAGGTCCTCCTGCTCGGGGCGGCCCCACACCCCGACCTGGGTGCGCTACGCCTGGCCTTGGCAGGACTGGATGGCTATGCCACGGAACTGGCATTCGCCGATGCATTCACGGGTGATGTGTCCACCTACGACCTGGTGATCGTTCACGGGCTGCCATCGCCCCAGCTCCCCATGCAGGCCCTGTTCACCAAAGCCGATGCGGCCGGGGTGCCCGTGTGCTACATCCTCACGGGAGCCATGGACTTCAATGCCTTCAATGCCCGCAACGCGGGGATGACCGTGACCGCCGCGCGTGGCTCCACCACCGATGCACAAGCGAGCTTGAACAAGGACTTCTCCTACTTCACCCTGGAGCCGGAACAACAACAAGCGATGGAGCGCTACCCGCCGTTGCAGGTGCCGTTCGGACAGATCGATCCGGGCCGGTCGGCCATGGCCCTCGCCTCGCAGCGCATCGGCCTGGTGCGAACGGGCTATCCGCTCATCACCTTCAGCCAACGCCACGATGGGCGGGCCGCCGTGATCGCGGGCGAAGGCATCTGGCGCTGGCGGATCAATGATCTACAGCAGTCCGGTGATCACACGCACTTCGACCGGTTCATCCATAAACTGGTGCAATTCCTGGCCATCAAGGTCAACAAGGAGCGGTTCCGTGTGGATCATCCGGCACGGGCCACCGAGCACGAGCGCATTGTTCTCACAGCGGAATTGTACGATGCCACCTTCGCACCGGTGGATGGTGCGGAGATCGATCTTACGATCAAGGACGAGAATGGCCGTGACCTTCGGCATGCCTTCGTACAGTCCGGTTCGACCTACCGTGCGGACATCGGACAACTCCCGGCGGGTACTTACACCTGGTCCGCTCGTACCTCCATGGAGGGCAAGACCTACACGGCCAACGGCGAATTGCACGTGGAAGCCTTGACCGCCGAACAAATGAGCACCGTGGCGGACCACGGCCTTTGGCAGGACATCGCGGCCCGCACCAACGGAGTCGTGGTGAAACCGGGCGATACCGATGCCCTGGTGACCGCGGTCGAAGCACAGGAAGGGCTGGTGGCCCGTTCGTACGCCCATCCCGGTTTCACGGACCTGATCAGCCTCCGTTGGCTCTTCTTCGTCATTCTCGGCCTGCTCACCTGCGAATGGGTGTTGCGCAGACGCAATGGAGCCTACTGAGACCCGATCGTTCAGTGGCACCTGTATGTCCCGAAGGTGCCGGGGTACGTTGAAGCTCCTGCTGTTCATGGCCGGCCTACTGGTGCTCGCCTTCATGGCACGCTATCGCATCCTCCACGCCATGGGCAGGTGCCTGATCAAGGAGGATGTGCCGGTGCATGCCGATGCGATCTATGTGCTCGGTGGTGCGCCGTATGATCGCGGCACTGCTGCGGCCGCACTGCTCCTACATGAAGTGGCGCCAGTGGCCTACGCGACCGGGTCCAACCATGCCTCCATCCTGAAGGCCGAAGGGCGCCTGGTCACCGAGGCGGCACTTACTCGCATGGCCGCGGTGCGGGCCGGGGCCGATCCCGCGCGGATCCTGCCTTTCCCATACGGTACCAGTACCTTCGAGGAAGCACAAGGGGTGCTCTACCATGCCCAACGTATCGGTGCCGACACCATCGTGGTGCTCACCACCGATTTTCATACCCGACGGGTCGGCAAGGTCTTTCGGAAGCGGTTCGAGGCAAGCGGCATCCACGTGCTCGTTTCAAGCACACCCAGCACCGAGTATGATGCAGACCATTGGTGGGAAAGCGAGCAGGGCCTGCTCATGGTGAACAACGAACTCGTGAAGTCGTTGTTCTATGCGCTGAGGTATTAGAGGCCATCTCGCAGTAAGGTCCAGCCCGATCCGCTTGCCCTTTTTCCGCATTGCTTCACCGCCGGACTCGTTCCGTAGTCCCCGCTACGCAACGATCCCGTCGTATCGCACTGCGAAAAAATCGCAGCGCATCTTTGGACCACCCCTTGCTGCGAAATGGTGCTTGTGCCCACGTTGGATCACACCACGGTCGCACTGCCTGTGGGCATCCTCGGTCGTGCCACCGGTCAGCGGGTAACGACCATACGCTGCACGGTCCTGCCGTGCTTGCTTTCGACGACCACGGTGTAGGCGCCGGGTCGGGCATCCAGTCGGGTATTCACCACCGGGCTACCGGCTCCCTGTTCAAGCAGCAGGGTCCTGCCAATGCCATCCAGGATCCGAATGGATCGGATCGATCCGCCATCCAAGGTCGTGATCCGGAATTCGCCCGCATTCGGGTTCGGGTGCAGTAGGAATGCGGGGCGTTGCGGCCCTTCCACGGCCACGGCTTCCAAACAGAAGTTGCTCACATGCTGCTCCCCATATTGGCCATCGCTCTCCCCATGAACCACACCATTCGCATCGCGCAGCACATAACTCCCTTCTCCTTCGGCGCAGCAGATCCCATCGCCGAAGAAGTCGTGGATGGTGAAGGTGTAACAACCGTTGGTGAGGCAGAAGGCCACACTGTCCACCTCACCGTTATCCCCATCCTCGTATGGGCCACCTTCCCCGATCACGGTGTTGTCGCTCGTTCGTAGCTGCCAGGTCACATCGGAGCCGCGGCCATCCAGAGTGAGGATGAGGTTCACGATACCCGCTGGGAAATTCGCGATGAAATCGATGCTCCAGGTGTCATTCCCCAGCTCCTGGTCCGGAAGGCCGTTCGGCGCGGATGCGGTGACCACCAACGTGTTGCTTCCGGGTACCGCCGGGATGGGAGCGAGCATCACCGTGGTGGTCTGGCCCGTCAGCAGCGCACCGGTCCAGGGATGCTCATAGGTGGCCCCCCCATTGATGGTGTACACGATCAAGGCGGTCTCCAGCAGGCTGCTGCCGTTGTTCTTCAGCGTGATCACCGGGGCCACGCTGTCCACGTCGCATAACAACGAAGGAATGTTGGTGATCGATGTTACAGCGACATCCTCGGTTGGGGGAGGCAGTGCCTCATGGCGGACCGATGGTCGCATCGGTCCAGCGGCTGATCCGTGCAGATCGCAGGGACGCCCTTCATGCTCCGCCATGCCTGCTGTGTGGCGAACGAAGGTTCTGGGAAGGCCTGTCGGGGTCCCGAACATCAGACCGATCGATAGCACCGTGCCGACCGTTGTCCCGATCATGCGGCGAGTGGCTACCAGTGCCGCCAGGAAGTTCGTCCAGGACAGATCCATGATGCACCTGAATTGTGCCGGAAGATACTTCGGGCAGGTGGAGCGGAGCACGAGGAAATGAAAAGGGGGATCCCGGCTCACTGGCCGGGATCCCCCTTTTCATTCAGTCATTATTCGTCGTCATTTCCGATGTTGACCCCGATGGTCAAGCCGTAGCTCATGTACTTGGAGTCCACCTCGCTCAAGGTCGGGTTGTCCTTGAAGGCGCGGCTCATGCCGAAGGTCATCGTGGGGGCAAGGGTGAACAGCCCCATGTCGAACCCGACCCCGGCCTCCACGTTCCAAAGGCCCGTGTTGAAATCGCCCTTGTTCCACCCCAGTTTGTCGTCGCGGTCGTCCACGCTCATCAGCACATCATAACTCGGACCGGCCATCAGGCGGATGTCGAACTGGTAGGTGTCCAGGACCCGGTACCCCAACAGGGCACGCAATTTCAAACTGGTGCGCACCAGATCGTCCTCGTACTGGATGGATCCAGTGCTTCCACTGGGGGCGGTCACGGTCTGGGTGATCGCGGTGACGCTGCGGCCCAGGAAGGCGCCGGGTTGGATGAACAATTCATCGCCGAAGCGCGCATCCACGCCCAATTGCCAACCCATTTCCGCTTTGTAGTTGATGCCGTCCGGTGCCTGGGTGAGGCTTTGGAAGGTCAAGCCGGCTTGCGGGTTGATCTGTACTTGGGCCACTGCGGCCATCGAACTCACCATGGTGAGCGTGATCAGGATCTTTTTCATGGTCATCAAGACTTGCTGGGACAATTTCCAATACTGTGCCAAAGTAGCGACAAGGCCGGTGATGAACGCACGATCAGGTACTTACGTTGCCTATTCTCTCCGATCTTCGTGCCATGCGGGTCGCGGTGATCGGTGGGGGAGCGGCGGGGTACTTCGCGGCCCTGAGCGTGATCGAGCACCATCCGAAGGCACAGGTCACCATCTACGAGAAGAGCGATAAGGTGCTCAGCAAGGTCCGCATCAGTGGCGGTGGAAGATGCAATGTGACGCACGATGAACCGGTGGTCTCGCGACTTATCAAGCACTACCCACGTGGGGCCAACTTCCTACGTAAGGCCTTCGCGATATTCTCCGTTCCCGACACCATCGCCTGGTTCAAACGCCATGGGGTGGCCTTGAAGGCGGAGGCCGATGGGCGCATGTTCCCCATAACGGATGATTCATCCACCGTGGTGCATGCGCTCTACGATACCGCGATGCGCCAGGGTGTGCGGCTTGCATTGCGGTCCGGGGTTACCCGTGTAGAACCGGTCGAAGGTGGCTTCCGGTTGGTGATGAACGACCGCATGGTCATGGCCGACAAGGTGATCGTGACCACAGGTGGGCACCCCAAGCCCGATTCATACGCTTGGTTGGCCGAGTTGGGCCACCGGATCGAACCACCCGTGCCATCGCTCTTCACCTTCAACATCCCGGACGATCCGATCCATCAGCTCATGGGGGTGGCCCTGCCGGCAAGGGTTCGTATCGTGGGTACCTCACTTGAAAGCACCGGCCCGGTACTGATCACCCATTGGGGGTTGAGCGGCCCTGCGGTACTGCGCCTCAGCGCTTGGGGTGCGCGATCGTTGAGCGAGAAGGCCTATCGGTTCACGGTGCAGGTGAATTGGGCCGGCGGCCGTTCCGAGGAGGTACTGCGTTCGCAACTTGGCGCGGAGGCCATGACGTTGGATCGAAAAGCCGCACGCAACGTGGACCCCTTCCACCTGCCAACGCGGTTCTGGGTGTTCCAACTCGATCGCGCCGGGATCGATCCAGCACAGGTGTGGGGCACTGTCCCGCGAAAGGCGAAGAATCGGTTACTGGATCTGCTCACCAACGACCGCTACGAGGTCAGCGGCAAGACCACCTTCAAGGAGGAGTTCGTCACAGCCGGAGGCGTTGCCCTGGAACAGGTCGCCCCATTGACCATGCAGAGCAGCATTTACCCAGGTCTCCACTTTGCAGGCGAGGTGCTCGATATCGATGGGATCACAGGTGGGTTCAACTTCCAGGCCGCCTGGACCACCGGCTTCATCGCCGGCCGATCGGTGGGCGGTTGATCAACGCACGATCCGCTGTACGGTGTGCTCGGCACCATCGATCACGACCAGATACACCCCTGGTGCGACAGGAAGTTCAACGGAACCTTGCGCTCCGGTGATCCGCTGCTCGTGGACCATCGACCCGGCCGCATCCACAACCCGCAGTGTCGCAGGAGTCGTCCTCTCCCCGCGATCGAAACGCAGTACACCCCCGTTCCACCAGGTGTGGATGGCGCTGGTCCGGCTTTCCTCGATCCCCGCCGTGCCGCCCCAGATCGCAACCGCCCACTGCGGGTTGTCGATGTAGGGGTTGCGATTGCCCTGGTAGTCCGCATGGATCCTGTTGTTCCGTTGTACCTCCTTCGTGCTAACCGGATCGGCCGTGTGCCATTCGAGCAGCAGGGCTTTCACCCAGGGCAGGAATTCGCCGTTCTCCAATACCGGAGCCGAGGTCCAGCCTTCCGCATCGTCCATGTACCTGGTCAACATGTAGAAGTAACCACGCGCGAGATCGCCCTTGTACTCCTCGATCGGCTCGAATACCAGGCCGCTACATCCCGGATGGATGCATTGGCCCAGTTTCGCTCCGTTCGCGGTGGTGTAGCTCACATCATTACCCACCTCGCCATAAGGCCAGTTCCCACGCCGCTGGTTCACATAACCGTCGGTTGGGTAGATGTGGAACAGGTCCGTGCGTGGTGCGGGTTGATCGTTGAACCAACTCTGGGGGAAGCTGTGCTCCCGGTTGAAGCAGTCGCCTTCCTCCTGGTACCCGCCGCATTGGTCCGTTACGAATTGGAAGGTGTACGGCGGGGTGCCACCGGGTACATCCGAGTAAATGTCCCATACGGAATTGTCCGGCTTACGGTCCGTCTGGTAGAACGCATCCCATAAAGCGCTGTTCGCAAGCACGGTGTGATCGTCGATGATATCGTGCAGGGCTTGGCGCAGGGCTTCGCCGCTAAGGCCTTCGGCGGCATCGTAGTATCCGGCGGGAGGCTGTGCCAGGAGGGTGCCCGAAGCGAACAGGAAGGGCAGAAGTGGGAGCGAGCGCATGGGCCAAAAATACCTTATGGGGAACAAGATCGTGTGTCGTGCGTTCCCCAATGACCATCGGGATGGGCACCATGAAAAAGGGGGCCGAAGCCCCCTTCCCCTGGATCCATCGACCCTTATTTCACTTTGTTCACGATCGCGGTGAAAGCGGCCGCATCCGTGTAGGCGATCTCGGCCAGGGCCTTGCGGTCCAGCTCGATGTTCGCTTTCTTCAGCTTGCTCATCAAGGTGCTGTAGCTGATCCCATTGGTGCGGGCAGCTGCGTTGATCCGCTGGATCCACAGGCCGCGGAATTCCCGCTTCTTCAACTTGCGCCCCGTATAGGCGTGCTGCAGGCCTTTCTCCACCGTGTTCTTCGCGACGGTGTACACGTTCTTGCGGCGACCGAAGTTGCCTTTCGCCATGTCCAGTACCTTCTTGCGCTTGGCACGGCTGGCTACTTTGTTCTTACTGCGTGGCATGTTCCCACTTTGGTTTTTGGGCGTGAGCGTCCACCTTGTGGGTGGATCTTGGGGGCTGCACGTCCTGGTTAACGCTACCTATTTCCCGGAGCGGTTGGGGGTCTTATTTCAGGAGGTCGAGGATGGCCTTCTTGTCGCTGGGGTGAACCAGTGACTTCTTGGTGAGGGCACGCTTCCGCTTGGTCTCCTTCTTGGTGAGGATGTGGTTCTTGAACGCGCTCTTGCGCTTGATCTCGCCGGTGCCGGTCAGTTTGAACCGCTTCTTCGCACCGGACTTGGTCTTCATCTTGGGCATGGCCTCTCGGGATTTGTCGGGCGACGTACGCGTCGCCCTGCGTCATTTCTTCTTCTTCGGGATCAGGAACATGGTCATCCGCTTGCCTTCGAGCTTGGGCATGCTCTCGACCAGGCCGATGTCCTCAAGGTCCTGGGCGAATTTGAGCAGCAGGATCTCGCCCCTTTCCTTGAAAACGATGCTGCGCCCGCGGAAGAACACGAAGGCTTTCACCTTGTGGCCTTCTTCCAGGAAGTTGCGCGCATGTTTCAGCTTGAAGTTCACATCGTGTTCGTCCGTGTTCGGCCCGAAACGGATCTCCTTCATCTCGACCGTCGTCTGCTTGGCCTTGATCTCCTTCTGCTTCTTCTTCAGGTCGTACAGGAACTTCTTGTAGTCGGTGATCCGGCACACCGGCGGCACGGCCGTCGGGCTGATCTCCACCAGGTCCAGGCCAAGCTCCTCCGCCATGCGCAGCGCCTGGTTGAACGGGTAGACCCCTTGCTCGATGTTCTCACCGACCACCCGTACTTCGTTCACACCATAGATCCGGTTGTTGATCCGGTGCGGGTCTTCCTTGATCACACGACCACGGAACGGACGACGGGCGCCTCCTCCTGGAGGGCGCGGACCACTGGGACGGAAGGGAGGGCCTGCCACTTATGGGGTTTTGGTTCCTGCTTTCGGGGACAGAGGTCCCGTTATTGAAGGCGCGAATATCGGGACTTTTCCGTTCGGTCCGTCAAACGCCCGCCAATACGGTGCTTCATGATTTGCCCAGCTGGATCGCGATCCGTTCCCGGACCAGTCCCGCGAAGTCGACCGGCGTCAGGCTCCCCAGGTCTCCTTGGCCGTGTTCCCGCACCGATAGGCTTCCGTCCGCCGCCTCTTTCTCGCCCACCACGAGCATGAAGGGCACCTTGGTCAGTTCCGCATCGCGGATCTTGCGTCCCACCTTCTCGTTGCGCTCGTCCACCGTGGCCCGGATGTCCATCTCGGCCAAACGCTGTTGGAGCTCGGCACAGACATCGAGGTACTTGTCGCTCACGGGCAGCAGGATGGCCTGCTCCGGCGCCAGCCAGAGTGGGAATCGCCCGCCTGTATGCTCGATGATCACTGCGATGAAGCGTTCCAGGCTGCCGAAGGGAGCCCGATGGATCATCACCGGTCGGTGTTTCTGGTTATCGCTGCCCACGTATTCCAACTCGAACCGCTCGGGCAGGTTGTAGTCCACCTGGATGGTCCCCAGTTGCCAGCGACGGCCCAGGGCATCCTTCACCATGAAGTCCAGCTTGGGGCCATAGAATGCCGCTTCACCATACTCCACCACGGTCTTCATGCCACATTCGGCGGCCGCGTCGATGATGGCCTGCTCGGCTTTTTGCCAGTTCTCCTCGCTGCCTATGTACTTCGACCGGTCCTCCTTGTCGCGCAGGCTGATCTGGGCCTCGAACTTCTCGAAGTTCAGCGCTTTCAGTACCAGCAACACCAGGTCGATCACCTTCAGGAATTCCTCCTTCACCTGGTCCGGGCGGCAGAAGAGGTGGGCATCATCCTGCGTGAAGCCACGCACCCGGGCCAGGCCGTGCAGTTCGCCGCTCTGCTCGTAGCGATACACCGTGCCGAATTCAGCCAGACGCAAGGGCAGGTCCTTGTAGCTGCGAGGACGACTGGCGAAGATCTCGCAGTGGTGCGGGCAGTTCATGGGCTTCAGCATGAAGAGCTCGCCCTCTTGCGGAGTGCTGATCGGCTGGAAGCTGTCCTTGCCGTATTTCTCCCAGTGGCCGCTGGTCTCGTACAGCAATTTGCTGCCGATGTGCGGGGTGGCCACCTGCACGTAGCCGGCTTTTTCCTGGGCCGTCTTCATGAAGTTAATGAGCCGCTCGCGCAACGCCGCGCCCTTGGGCAGCCAGAGCGGCAGGCCGGCACCGACCTTCTCGCTGAAGGTGAAGAGATCGAGTTCCTTGCCCAGTTTGCGGTGGTCGCGCTTCTTGGCCTCTTCGAGCATCACGAGGTACTCGTCCAGCTCTTTCTGCTTGGGGAAGGTGATGCCATAAAGACGGGTGAGTTGCTTGCGCTTCTCGTCGCCGCGCCAGTAGGCCCCGGCCACGTTCAGGACCTTGAAGGCCTTGATGAACGAGGTGTCGGGGATGTGTGGCCCACGGCACAGGTCGGTGAAGTCGCCCTGGTTGTAGAAGGTGATCTCCCCATCCTTCAGTCCTTCGATCAGTTCCAGTTTGTACTCGTCGCCCTTGTCGGCGAAGTACTTGATCGCGTCGGCCTTACTCACCTCGCTTCGCGTGAAGACCTCCTTCTTCGCCGCCAATTCCTTGAATTTGGCCTCGATCGCGGCGAAATCGTGCTCACCCACGCTGCGGTCGCCGAAGTCGATGTCGTAGTAGAAGCCGTTCTCGATGGCCGGGCCGATGCCGAATTTAGCACCGGGGTACAACGCCTCCACGGCCTCGGCCATCACGTGGGCCGAGGAGTGCCACATGGTGGCCTTGCCTTCGGGGTCGTTCCACGTGAGCAGCGCCAGTGTACAGTCGCCGGGCAGTGTGCGGGAGGCATCCCGTACTTCGCCGTTCACTTTTGCAGAGAGCACGTTGCGGGCCAGGCCTTCGCTGATGCTCTTGGCCACGTCCATGGCGGTCACACCTTGGTCGTAGCTCCGGACGGTTCCGTCCGGGAGGGTCACATTGATCTTCATCCGTTCACCATTGCCACCCTACGAGTGGTGGGCCATGGGGCGCCAAAAATAGCGTTCCTAACGACCTGTGATCCGCAGTGGCCCTGAGCCTGTTGGGGTCTCTTCATCGGTGTCCTCCGGCCGCTTTTCCGCCCATGCTTCACCGAAAATGGTCACGTAGGCACCGCTATACGCCCATTCTTCGACTTCACCTGAGCGAATGATCATCTCGGAGTCCATCGATCAAGAGATCCTGAACTCATGAGGCGCTTACGGTTCCATGGGCCAGTGCGCTACTGGTCGCAGCGCAGCAACAGCAGTTCCTCTACGGATCGGTCGCCCAGGTCGCGTGCCTGCTGTAGCGCATAGCAGCCCTCCTGTTTGCGCCCCTGGCGGAAGTATACCACGGCCAGGGCGCCATAGGCCTTGTCCAGTGTGGGGTCCAGGTCGATCGCCTTCTCCAGGTCGGCAATGGCGCGGTCGTCGTCGTGCGCGATGCTGCGTGCGGTGCCCCGATCGCACCAGGCCATGGGGTTGTACGGGGCGATCTCCACCAACCGGTCGTAGTGCCCCAGGGCGGTGGGCAGGTCGTGCGCGATCATGGCCATTCGTCCCAATTCGCTGAGCGCCTGTTCGGTCGCAGGCCCGTTCACCTGTGTTCCGAGCACGCGGTACAGGTCTGCAGTGGCTTGGTCCACCTCGCCGCGCACCGTGTGGATCTCGGCACGGCGCAACATGGCATGCACATCAAGTGGTTCCAGGACGAGCAGGTGGTCCAGGTCGCGCAGGGCACCCTCGTTATCGCCCATGGCCATGCGGTTCACGGCCCGGTAGTACCAGGTCTTCCCGCTATTCGGTGCCTCGGCCACCGCCTTGTCGAAGGCCATTGCGGCCGTGGTGTGGTCGGCCTTGCGCATGGCGGTCATCCCGGCGAGTAACGCCTCGTCCTGGGCGATGGTGGGGTAGGCGATACCGAGGGAAAAGAGGATGAACACGTGCTTCATGGCGGGCGTGATACGCGATCCGTATGCCGATTGTTCCGGTCGGGTTGTTGGAAAAGTCTCCGGTGGGTGGCCCGGTCCTGGGCTTCCGGCTAAGGATCTTTCGTCCCGAAAAGCCAGCACCCCGGCACATGCTCATCAACAGCGAACCCATCTCCGAGGACTTCGGTCATCTCCTGCTTCGTGTCGGTGCCGGTGGCACCATGCTCTGGCAGCACGGCTGGCCCAAACTCATGGCCTTCGGGGAACGGGTCGATACGTTCGCGGACCCCTTCGGGCTTGGGCCGGCCTTCAGCCTGGTCCTGCTGCTGATCGCCGAGGTGGTATGCGCGGCCTTGGTGGTACTTGGCCTTTGGACCCGCATCGCCGTGATCCCCTTGATCATCGCCATGGCCGTGGTGGTGTTCATGGTGCAGGGCGATGCTGCCTTCGCGGAGAAGGAACTGGCGGCCGTTTACCTCATGGCCTTCGTGGCGATCCTTTTCACCGGCAGTGGCCGTTTCTCGATCGACAGGATCTCCTTCGGTTAGGCCAGCAGCTTCGCCATATCGGCGTGCCATGCTTCCAGTAGTGGCATCTCCTGCTCGCCCACGAGGCCCATGTTGATGAACTCCTTGTAGCAGGCCACCATGTTCGCACCGATGTGCGGCACACCGGGTTTCAAGGTAAGCGCCTGCAATCGCTCGCAGATGGCCTTGTTGTTCTGGTAGCCGATGATCTCGTCGGCGAAATCCTTCATCAGGTCGTGGGCGTTGCGTTCCTGCCACACCGTGGCATTGTGGAAGAGCACGTCCCAGCCATTCTCCCAACAGATGCGCACCGCCACATAGCTGCGCCAGATATCGGTCATCCGGAAGCTGCAGTGGGAGGGGAGGTAGAGCAGGGGGAAGGCCTCGCGGAACCAAGTGGTGTTCTGCGAATTGAAGGGGCAGAGCGAACCCTTGCCCAATGAAACGGGTTCCGGTCGATGTGAAAAATCCAGGGGAAGCCGACCGACCAGGCGATAGATCGCGTCCACATCGGGGTTCTCATCGGCCAGGCCTTGCTGGATGGGGCAATCCTTGGAACTGATGGTGGGCGAAGCGGGAATGGCATCCTGTAGGTGTTCCAAGGGGAAACCACGCGGCCATATGGGTTCTTCGCTGAAGTAGCGATAGAGATTCACCCAACCAGCGCCTTGGAACGAACCTGTACGCTGCTGGCGGATCCGATCACTCCAGAACTGTTCCCGCGGGAAGTTGTCGTCGTCCGATTCCAGGATCACCTGCGCACCCTGCTTGATCGCCTGGAGGTAGCCCAGATTCTTGCGGCCGTAGTGGCGTTCGGGCAGCAGCGCGGCCAGGTCGAAGTGCATCCCGCGTTGCCGGTCCAGGCCCCAGAAGTCACAGCCGTTGAGCTGGAAATCCGCTGGTGAGGAACGGTCGCCGATCAGGATGAAGTCGATCCCCCGTTCGGAACAGCCGGCCGCGAAGGCTCGCAATACCGCATTGGGCGCGGAGATGGAGGTGATGACGAGCGCTTTCGCCGACATGGTCACAGGTGTGGGGCCTTGAACAGCAGCCGAAGTTTGAAATAGTACAACAACACCTTGATGGAATCGCCGATGGCCCGTTGGGAGACACGCGGGCTGGGGGCCTTGTAATGGATCGGGATCTCGGCGAACCGTGAACGCCGGAGCAGGTAGCGCAGTTCGGTCTGGTAGAAGTGCGCCTGGGAGCGTAGTGGGTAGGCCAGGAACCGCCCCACGATGGCGCGGTGGAATCCCTGGTAGCCCGACGTGGTGTCGTACATCCGGGTCCCCAGCAGCACGTTGCTCAGGATGGTACCCACCTTGGAGAGCAGGGTGCGTTTGTAGTTCGATTCGGTGATGGAGCCACCGTTGATGAACCGGCTGCCGAAGGCGCATTCGTTGCCTTCGTTCAATACCCGAAGGAACATGGGAATGGCCCGTGGGTCGTGGGAAAGCCCCGCATCCATCTCGATGATGATCGCATGACCATTGGCATGAGCCTCCCGGTACCCCCGGATGTAAGCGTCCACCACATTGCGGTTCTCCGGTGCCCAGATCGCCCTGAACCGTGGGTCGTTTGAAGCCAGGTCCTGGCTCAGTTGCAAGGTGCGGTCCGTGGAGACCCGGTCCACCACGAAATACACGGCACCGGTGCCCAACCGGTCCAACGTTCCACGCAGGGCATCCACGAAGGGTGCGAATTCATCCTCCTCGTTCGCCAGGGGGATCACCAATGCCCAGTCGTCACCGTACACCATGCCGGGCGAAGGAACGAAGTTCGTAGCGATCCGAACGCAGCACATCGCCTTCCGGCAGGAAGCCCTGGGTGGCCAACCACGCTACGAAGGGCTCGGTGGGCCTGCTTTTGATGGCCAGGTGCAGGAAGATGACGCGGTCCAGACCATCGAGGTCGGGGTGCTTGCGCCCCATGATGTACAGGGGTAGGCTGGCGGGCAGGCTCCGCGATATGCGGGGCAGGGCGGTCCGTTTCGCCTCATCGGTGATCAGCATGTCGTTGTCCGCGATCCGGGCATTCCATTCCACCGGAAGCGCCGGCACCAGATACGGGGAGTTGCGCACACCCGAATGGAAGGCGAATAGCAGTTGAAGCAGGTAGGCGCCCAGGAGGGACCTGCGGATCCGCTGGTCGGCCATGGTGCCGGCGACCCGGGTGCCGCCGATGGCCACGAACGGCCATAGATAGGCGAAGTACTGTTCCCCCACGGCCTGGGCCGGACTGATGCCGATGAGGAACAGGGCCACGGTGAAGAACGCCCACCATCCAAAGTACAGCACGAAAGGATGACGAATGGTAGCCGTGTACAAGGTCCGGTTGCAGGAACGGCAATACCTCCTTCCGAGGATCCCGACAGCTAAGAGGCACAGGGCGAGCCAGAGGTAGCGCATGGCATGTTCCTCGGTGAAGAACTGCATGGTGGTGTACAACAGACCCTTCAGCCGATAGAGGTGATACACGGGTTCCGGCACATCACGTGGACGATCGCCGTAGGTGGACAGGAAGGTGAGGAATTCGGGGTACAGGATCACCATCCCCGCCAAGGAAACGAGCAGGCTACCCAGAAAATAGAGCGATGGCCTCCGCATCCCATACCTCGCGACCACAAGGGCCAGCCCCGGCAGTAGGATGAATGGGAAGTACAGGTGCGTGAGCAGGCCAAGCGTGTTGACGAGCGTGAGACCGGCCCATGTTGCACGTGTGGCCTGGCCATTCACAACACGCGAACCGAGAAGATAGGAGGCCAGGGCCAGCAGGGTGAGCAGTTGATAGGGCCGGGCTTCCAGGTCGATCTGCACAACGGCCGGGGACAGGTACCACACCACGGTGGCGGCCAGTGGTGCGATGGGGCCTGGCAATACGCCCTTCGCCACCCTGAACACCAGCAGCAGGACACCAAGGCCAAGGACGATGTTCACGTAGGCGCCAGTGCCCGGACCTGTGCCCCAGAGCACATGGATGAAGTGCAGGACCCAGAAATACAACGGGGGATGTACGTCGTACAAGGCCATGTCCATGGAGACCGTTCGGAATGCGAACCCTTCTGGTCGGTCGTAGAACCGTTGGAGGTCACCGATGGTGATCGGTGTGTTCACCATGTCGCTTATCCGTGTTTCCCAGATCCCCGCAGTGGCGGCCGCACACATGTACGAGACGCTTTCATCGTTCGATAGACCCTGTTTCCAGGTCCCGACCGCATGGAAACGATAGGCCGCACCCAGGATCAGCAGTCCGATCAGTGCCATGCGCCAGGCGTTCGACGCAGGGGTACCTGTCCGCAGAGGAAGTGCCATGTTCATCGAACCTGATTCGATCGGATCCAATTGCTGTGGTCTTGTGTTCCTTTGGGGCAAGAAAGATCAGATGCCGACAAAGGAACAGTTCAGTGCGGTCATGCAGGCCGGATACGCCACCAAAGGTGCGCATCTGGTGATCGGTGGTGCCTTGTACGAAGGCGAGATACCGACCGGCGCCAACGTCACCATCCCCTTGCGCACCATGAACCGCCATGGCCTCATCTGTGGCGCCACCGGCAGTGGGAAGACCAAGACCCTGCAGGTGATCACCGAGCAGTTGGTGGCCCAAGGCGTACCGGTGCTCCTGATGGATGTGAAGGGCGATCTGAGCGGCCTCGCGGCACCAGGAGCCTCCAATGAGAAGATCGCCGCACGCCATGCCCGACTGGGCTTGCCCTACGAGCCGGCCGCCATGCCGGTGGAACTGCTCACCCTCAGCGATGAACCAGGCGCCCGGTTGCGTGCCACGGTGAGCGAGTTCGGTCCCGTGCTCCTGGGGCGTATCCTCGACCTGAACGACACCCAGCAGAGCGTGCTGGCCCTGGTGTTCAAGTATTGCGATGATAACGCCTGGGCGTTGATCGACCTCAAGGACCTGCGGCGGGTGCTACAGTTCATCTCCGATGAAGGCAAGGAGGAGATCAAGAAGGAATACGGCCAGGTGAGCTCCTCGACGGTCAACATCATCCTGCGTAAGCTCATCGAGATCGAACAGCAAGGCGCGGACCGGTTCTTCGGCGAGCGAAGCTTCGATGTGCAGGACCTGATGGCCACCCGCGATGGCAAAGGGATGGTGAGCATCGTGCGGCTCACCGATACCCAGGACCGACCGAAGCTCTTCAGTACCTTCATGCTCTGCTTGCTGGTCGAGGTCTACAACACCTTTCCCGAGGTGGGTGATCCCGAGAAACCCAAGCTGGTGCTCTTCATCGATGAAGCCCACCTGATCTTCAACACGGCCTCCAAGGCCCTGTTGGACCAGATCGAGACGATCATCAAACTGATCCGTTCGAAAGGGGTGGGGGTCTACTTCTGTACGCAAGACCCCAGCGACGTGCCGGAAAGTGTGCTCGGACAGCTCGGTCTGAAGGTGCAACATGCGCTGCGCGCCTTCACCGCCAAGGACCGCACCACCATCAAGAAGACCGCAGCGAACTACCCGCTCACCGAGTTCTACGACACCGAAGCATTGATCACCTCCCTTGGTATCGGTGAGGCCCTGGTGACGGCCTTGAACGAGAAAGGCGCACCCACACCCTTGGCGCACACCCTGCTTCGAGCACCGGTGAGCCGTATGGACGTGCTCTCTCCACTGGAGATCGGAGGTCTCGTGGCCCAAAGCACCTTGGCGGCCAAGTACAATGCAACCGTGGATCCCGAAAGCGCCTTCGAGATCCTGGAGCAACGTTTGAAACGAAAACTCCAGGAAGAGGATGCTCCGGAACCCGCCCCCGAACGCGAGCGAAGGGTGCGCGAAGAACCCAGCACCCTGGAGAAGGTGAGCAAGAACACCATGGTCCGCCAGTTGGGCAACACCATCCTGCGGGAATTCACACGGGGTCTGTTGGGGATGCTTGGTGTGAAGCCCAGCCGGAGCCGAACCGCCAAACGATGAGGATCATGGGTCACACAAGGCTATTGTTCCCGCTCCTGTTCGGTTGCAGCGCGGCCACCGCCCCACCGGCCGTGCAGGGAACAGGGGAGGTCACACCCGGAAAAGGACTCCGTTCCATGGCCGGCCAGGCCATCGTGAGCTACAACGTGGAGAACCTCTTCGATACGAAGGACGACCCGGCCACCAACGATGCGGACTTCCTGCCCGAAAGCGAACGTGCGTGGACCCCGGAGCGATACCGGACCAAACTGCAACGGCTCGCGGAAGCGATCACCTGGAGCGCGGAGGGTACCCCGGCCTTGGTTGGCCTGGTGGAGGTGGAGAACGGGCAGGTGGTGCGCGACCTGGCCGAAACCGGTGCATTGAAGGATGGCGACTACCAGGTGGTACACCACGACTCGCCCGACGAACGCGGGATCGATGTGGCCTTGTTGGTGCATCCCCGGTTCGCCAAGGTGGTGAAGGAGCAAGCCCTTACTGTTCCGCTCCCCAACGACCACACACGCGATGTGCTATACGCCGAGCTCGCCATCGCGAACAGCGAACGCTTGCATGTGTTCATGAACCACTGGCCCAGCCGTCGGGATGGGGAGGCCAGCGTGCCCAAGCGCATGGCCGCCGCCGCAGTGGTCCGGGCACAGGTGGACCTGATCCTGGCCGAGGATCCCAAGGCACAGGTGCTCATCATGGGCGATCTCAACGATGCACCCCGCGATGCCAGCATTCAACAAGGTTTGGGCGCCGCCTGCGATGCCAACGCCGAGGCGAACCTCTTCGATCTGATGTGCATGGGACAACCGGAAGGACACGGAAGCTACAACTACCGGGGCGAGTGGGACTACCTGGATCAGATGATCGTGAGCCGGACCCTGTTGGCCCGTGCCGCTTCGGCCAAAGCGTATTGGGACGATCGCCTGCTCTTCAAACACCCCCGCTACGGTCCCTCACCGGACAAGACCTACGCTGGCAGCGACTACAAGGGTGGTTACAGCGACCATCTGCCCATCGTGCTTCGGTTGAACTGAACGCACCACACCCAGGCAGCCGATGGCCAGTGGAAGGCGACACCCTCAATCGCGGCGGTTCGTGTACATCATCACGTAATACACCAAGGTGCCGATGGAGCCGATGGCCGCCACCAGGTAGGTGCGTGCGGCCCACTTCAGGGCATCGGTGCTCATGGCAAGTTCGCCGGTGGTCACTACGCCATTCTTCTTCATCCAGGCCAGCGCCCTGTTGCTGGCGTCGTATTCCACCGGGAGGGTGATCACACTGAACAGGGTGGTCGCGGCGAACAGGATGATGCCGATCAGCAGGAGCTGCGGGAAGACGTTGATGAGCAGGATGCCGCCCAGCAGTACCCATTGCACCAGGTTGCTGGCCACGCTCACCACCGGTACCAGCTTGCTGCGCATCGTAAGCCACTGGTAGGCGGTGGCGTGCTGCACGGCGTGTCCCACCTCGTGCGCGGCCACGGCGGCGGCGGCGGCGTTCCGGTTCCCGTACACGGCTTCGCTCAGGTTAACCGTGCGGTTCGCCGGGTTGTAATGGTCAGTGAGCTGGCCCGGTACACTGATCACCCGCACATCGGCGATCCCATGGTCGCTCAGCATCCGCTCGGCGATCTCCTTTCCGCTCATGCCATTGCTTAGCGGTGTCTTGGAATACTTGGCGAACCGGCTTCGTAGCTGTTGGCCCACCAACCAGCTCACCAGCATCACCACGATCCCGATCAAATAGGCTCCTTGCATGTTCGTTCTGTTGGGGGCGTATGCCGCAGATCCATTGCCGATCAGGGGATCCTGCCATTTCGGCGGGTTTGACGCCAGATCAATGGCGATGACCAGGCATTATTTCCCCGGCTACTCCCCAGCGGCGTCGGCCTTCTCGATCTCCTTGTCCAGGATCTCGTCGATCCTCTTCTGGGTGATGGCGTCGATCCGGTCGTCGGTCTTCGCCTGTTTCTTCATGAAGCGGAACATGGCGTTCTTTCGGATCTCGTACGCCACGTACACCGTGTAGTCCTTGGTGGCCTCGTTGTAGCGCACCTCCTCGTCGAATTTGCGCAGGTCGGCCATCTCCGTGTTCATTACCTCGCGCACCAGGCTCTGGAACTTGTCGGCCACATCCGAGGCGTTGGTATTCCCGGTCTCGGCCAGGTACTGGTCCACCACCGAGCGCATGTTGGTGTTCACCTGCCCGGCCAATTGGTTCTTGGCATCCAGATCCGATTTGCTCCGTGCGATGTTCTGGGCCTGGCTCACACCCACACCCGTGCCACGGAACCAGGCCGCGTTGCTTTGGTATTTGTTGCCGCTGAAGGGCTGCGAGACCTTCTGTCCAGCCGGGTTCGCCTTCTTGTTGCAAGCGGAAAGGCCCAGCGTGAGCAAGCTGCCCAAGGCCAGGATCGTCAGGAAAGTGCGGGAAGTGGTCATGTTCGGCGGTTGGTTGGGTGGGACAAAGAAAAGACCGTGCCAGCAGTCGGTCACTCTTTGTTGTCCTGGTGAGCGGATTTTGCCGGGGTGGATGCATCTTTCGGGTCAAAACCAAACCACATGAGGGTACTGAAGACCATACTGTTCATTCTTATCGCCTTGGTGGCGATCGTGTGCATTCTGGGCATGATAGGCCCGGATACTTACCGGATCGAACGATCCGTTACCATCAATGCGCCTACTGATCTGGTCTATGACCATGTCTCATCGCTCGGAGCCATGGATAAGTGGTCGCCTTGGAACGCCTACGACAAGGGCATGAAGAAGTCCATGGAAGGATCGGACGGGACCGTTGGGGCGATCTACAAATGGGAGGGGAATGACCAGGTCGGGAAGGGTGAACAGCGGATCGACTCGCTGGCGCCGAACTCCTTCGTGAAAACCCACCTCCATTTCCGCGAACCTTGGGAAAGCGAGTGCGATGCCTTGATCGAACTCGCGCCAGAGGCCGAGGGGACCAAGGTGACCTGGGCCATGGTCGGTGAGAACGGCTTCATGAGCAAACTCATGGGTAAATTCATGGATATGGATGCCATGGTGGGATCCGACTTCGAGAAAGGCCTGGCCCTGTTGAAGGAGCAAGCCGAAGCTGCAGCGGCTGCTGTGAAAAAGGCCGATGCGGCATACGTGATCGAGACCTTGGAGAACCCCGAAATGGTGTTCGTTGGTAAACGGGATCCCAAGGTGAAATGGTCGGATCTGGCCGCATTCTATTCCACGCACTTCCAGTTGGCCGGTGGAGCGATCGGAAAGGCCAAGTTGGAAATGACCGGCGCACCCTGTGGTGTGTTCTGGGCGTGGAACGAAACCGATAGCACCGCCGATATGCTGGCTGGATTCCCGGTGAAAGCTGGTGCCGACCTGAAGGTGGAAGGCTTCGATGTTCACGTGATCCCGGCGGGGAAGATGCTGAAGACCCCGTACTATGGCGCCTACGATAAGAACATGGCTGCACACATGGCCATGGATGCCTATATCAAGGCGAATAACCTGACCCATTTCGGCAACGTGATCGAGGAGTACATCACCGATCCAACGACCGAGAAGGACACCACCAAGTGGCTGACCAACATCTACTACATGGTGAAGTGATCGATTCCCGGAACTGAACGGTGGCTCCGGTGGTGTTCCCACTGGAGCCACTTCGTTCTGTGCATCTTCGTACCGTGGAACTCGCCCTGGCACGTTATCGTCTGCGATTCATCCATCCGTTCGGGACCGCACATGGCCTTCGCGATGGGACCGATGCGGTCTTTGTACGGCTTACCCAAGAAGGACGGGTCGGTTACGGAGAGGCGACCCTACCGCCTTATTTGACATGGACACAACTATGTGTATATGAGGAAATTAAATCATTTTGGTTCAAGTATGGATCGCATATCTCGTCAGATACCGACACCCACACAACGCTGAACTCCCTTTGCCCACCAGCCCGTTCAGCTTTTGTCGGGGCCTTCAATGAGCTGAAACACAGCACTTCCGTGCGCTCCTCTGCGGCGCAGGAAAGTGGTTCGTGCGATCGACGGCCCCGAGCGCGGGCCATGGTCACCTTGGGGCACTCATTGGTCCAGGATATCGCTCAGAAGATCAAGGAATTACCGAATGCTGCTGTGTTGAAGGTCAAAGCGGGTTCAAAGGCCGATCAGGCAACGATCCGGGAGGTGATGCGCGTGGATGAGCGGCCCTTGTTCCTGGACGCCAACCAGGGTTGGCGGAATGTGGATGAGGCCTTGGCCGCGATCAAGGTGGCGGGGATGGACCGGGTGGTGGGGGTCGAACAGCCGTTCGCTAAGGAACGCTGGGACCTGCATACGGCGTTGAAATCGCGGGTAGCCATTCCGATCTTCGGGGATGAGAGCATACAGGGGCCTGCCGAATTGGAACGCGCCCCGGAGGCGTTCGGTGGGGTGAATCTGAAGTTGATGAAGTGCGGCGGAACGGATATCGCAGAACGCATGGCTGAACGTGCCAGGGAACTCGGGTTGCAGGTGATGCTCGGATCCATGAGCGAGAGTTCATTGGGCTGTGCCACGATGTTGACACTTCAAGGAAATGCGGATCTACTGGACCTGGACGGGCCATGGTTGATCGCGAACGATCCTTTTGAAGGGCTGCGGATCGAGGATGGAGGAATGGCCGTGACCGGGAGCTTTGGATCGGGTGTTTCCTTAAGGGATGACCATCAGCTTCAATTTGAACAGGTTGCATTTACTCGTTGAATTCAAGAATGATCAGGCCTGTCCATTCTTCACAAAGTGTTTGCCGTGGATTGCAAGTTCTTCACAGGCCATTCTACAAAATGTCTTCACACCTTCACACCCGCGTCCCCGTGGGGGTTCATGAGGTTTTAGGGGGTCTTGTGAAAAATGTGAAGTATTTTCAGGTGGCGGAGAGAACGCGCTCAATGAACCCCGCCGCATGACCTGCTGCCGTCCACACGCCCGCATCCGTTAGTACCTCACCGACTGGGTGGCCGACCGCTCGTTGGTCTACACCGACCTGCGCCGCGCCCAGGTGGACCACATCTACACCACGGACCCCGTGGTGCGGGGCTACACGTGGGCTGGGATGCCGCCATCCGAACCCCCTACGCCCACAAACGTGACACCTGGCTCTTTCCGCCCAACACTCCCGCAGCCACTTGCCATGCCGTCCAACACCGACACGCATGCACATCAGCATTGACACCAACACCCACCTGGCCGTAGTGGCCTGCTGCGCCGCCCTTTGCTGGATGGCCACCGAAGGGCGTAGGAAGGGGAAGGGGTGATCCGGCATCTCTACCAATGGCACGTACAACCTCGGTTCGATACGTGCTATATTTGAGGCCATGGGAACCACAGGCACATCCAAGTCCAAGCTCACACTGAGCGTTAGGCCGAAGTACGTGGCCATGCTGCGCCGGGCCAGCGCACGGCGCGGCCAAAGCATCACCGAACTGGTGGAGGAGATCGCCCGACAGCTTGAGACCGATACCGCCTCCACATCCAAGGAACTTTGGGCCGACCGCATGAACGGCCGCTTCGCCGGTGGGTTCACGGATGCCGACTACCAGCGTACCGACCTGCTCGGTGCCTTGTTGCGCAAGCACCTTCCGAAGAACAGGCCATGAAGCACATCCTGCTTGACACCAACATCCTTGTTGACCTTGGCATCCGGCACCGGGATGAAAAAGACCCCGGCATTCGCCTGTTACGCACCTGCCAGCAGGGCAAGCTGCACGCATACGCCACCGGCTGGAGCGTCATGTCCCTCATGTACCTGATGGATTCGGCCCGCAACGAACGAGGCGAACGCATGTGCTCCAAGGCCGAGGTCATGGCCGAGGCTTCGGCCCTGCTCACCTTCGTTACGGTGATCGATGCCAACAACTCCGCCTTCGCCATGGGGCTGGCCATGGGCTGGGCCGATTGGGAGGATGCCATTATCTACGCAGCAGGCGACAGCCATCCCCTCATTGAGGCCGTGGTCACCAACGACAAGAAGTTCCGCAACCGCACCAAGAAGCTGCCGGGCATCAAGGCCATTGATCCCGCTGTACTGGTAGACGCCGAACGGTAAGCGCTTAGCTCGCACCGCTCGCATACAAGCGCTCCAACCGCTTGCAAGCGCTTTGGCCGACCGCTCTTACATTATTGGCATGTGCCCGCATCGGATCCACGAGCCTTCTTCTCCTGCAACCTCGAATTTCGGCGGATGAACAAGCCTGAACAGAGCGTCGATACCTTCACACCATGAAGCTGCTTCCTCCCAAATACCTTACCGCCTACCGCAAGGCGAACAAGGTGGACCTGCGTTCAAACCTGTTGGCGCTGGATGCGGCCAAATTGCCCCGCAACTTTGTGGAACTGGCCACGGTGGAGGGGGCGGTGAGCAGCAGCCAGATAGAGGGCAGCAAGGTGAGCCTCGGCACCTACACCAAAGCCATGCTGGTGAGCGGCGGCGCTCCACGCCAACGCGACCTGCGGGAGATCTATGACCTGGTGCAGGCCTACAAGCTGGCCCAACGGCGCAAGCTCACGGCCGCCAACCTGTTGGAAGCGCATGGAACCTTGGCGCACACGCTGCTGAGTGGCACCAACGATAGGGGAGCATACCGCACCAAGGGCATCCGCGTGGGCAACTTCTGGGAAACGGTGTACGTTGGGCCTGACCCCACCCAGGTGCCGAGCCTGATGGAGCAGCTCATGGCCGAAGTGGGGGAACTCAACACCCGCGCTCTGAGCAGCACCGAGGTGTTCTACTACGCGGCTTTGCTTCACCTGCGCTTAGTGCAGGTGCATCCCTTTGCCGATGGGAACGGACGCACGGCCCGCATCTTGGAGAAGTGGTTCCTTGCCACACACCTGGGCCGCAATGGTTGGAAGGTGCGCAGCGAGATGTACTACCGCCTGAACCTGCCCAACTACTACGCTACATTGAAGATGGGGCGCACATGGGGGGAGGTGGACCTGGCCAAGAGCATCCCATTCCTGGTGCAACTGCCTATGGCACTTGCCATGCCGTTGCATAGTGGCATGGTGGAGAGCGCTACCACCTGAAGCGACCAGTCACTACCGCTCGAAGCCCCGCCCACCGGTGGGGCTTCGCCGTTCTTACCACCCCGGCCGCACCGGTGGAACGTAGCGGTATCGCTTGGTAGGAGCGCTTGGTGGTGCTTGTGATTTGCACCACCAACAAGCACAAGCATGCAAGTACATGTAGAGTACCCCACGCAGCCCAAAGCGGTGCAGGACGAATTGGAAGCGGCCGTAGCGCTGGCCAAGCCCGAACAAGCGGACCCCACCACCGGCCTGCTGCACATCGTGGTAGGTGTGCTGGTGTACATCGGGCGCTTGTTCATCTATCCCCGCTACCGCCGCTTCGTGGTGGAGCGGTGCGAGAAGCTGGAAGCAGCAAGCGGTAGCGGTGCGGAAACAAGCGCTACCAAGCCGAAGAGCAAGAGCGCTACTAAGAAGGGTGCAACCAAACAAGCCAAGCGCTCCAAGTAGATACCCCCCCCAGCGACGAGTGAGCGGGGCGGCTTATGTGCAGCCTTTCGGTATGGCTCTGCGACCGATGACAGCCTGGAAAGCATAGGGATACGACAGGCACGGACGGGTGTTAATGCACTAAACGGCCAAACCGCTCTGACAGCTCGCAAAGACGGCCGCCCGAGGGAGCGATATCCCTCACCTTGCGGGGTGGAGCAGATGGTAGCTCGCGTG
>JADLAI010000060.1 GCA_020848295.1 Flavobacteriales bacterium | reverse complement strand
GGTGTGGACTACAGCCCGGCCTTACCAACCCAGCTTGATTTCGCCGTTGATGATAGCACGGCGAGTTTCCTCTTGGATTTCCCGATCGATGCCGACGGCCCCGAGGACATCATCATCACCATCAACCAATTGGTGGCCTGTGCCGGGACCAATGTGGAAACCGTTTTCACGTTCAACGTCACCAGTCCCGAACCGCTCTGGGCCGAGGGGGAGGACATCAATGCCACCTGTGGCGATGTGAACGTGCTGGCCCCTGTGATCTATGGAGGGGTGGGCGCTTACCAATTCCTATGGAGCACCGGCGAGACGACCCCGACGATCACGGTTTCGCCGGAGGTCACCACCGCCTATGACTTCACCGTGACCGACGGATGCAGCGTGGAACCGTTCTATGGCACCCTGATGGTCAACCTGCCGGTATATGAACCGCTGGAGATCGAGGTATCCCCGGCCACCTCCGTACCCTGCTTGGGAACGGACCAGATCGCGGTGCTGAGCGCCACCGGGGGCAACGGCGAGTACAGCTATGCTTGGGAATTGAACGGCACCCCGGTGGGCAATAGCGCCCAGATCACCGTACCATCCGTGGAAGAGGCATGGTATCACGTCACGGTCACCGAGGGCTGCGGTTCTGTCGTGGAGGATAGCGTGCAGGTGACGATGACCCCGCTGGACCCGATCTTGATCACCACGGACGGCGATGCGACCGTGATCTGCACGGGGGACACCGCGACCTTGGTCATTACCGGGATCACGGGAGGCAATGGAACGTACACCATCGTCTGGGAGGATCAGGTCGGTGCCGTGGTGAGCACGGGGTACGAGCTCAGCGTTCCGGTGCCTGTCGAGGCGTACTACACCATCGCGGTAGCGGACCAGTGCGGCACCACTGGTAATACGGGGCTTTGGACACGTATCCCGGTATATGCGCCATTCAGCATCTCCACCACCCCCGATCACCTGGTGTGTCTTGGCGACAGCACGACCATCGCTGTGGAGGTCCAAGGGGGATCTGGTTATTACTTCATCGAGTGGCCGGCACAAGCGTGGAACGATCCGGTGATGCACCTTGTCCCGGAGGAGACCGCGGTCTATCCGGTCACCGTCCTCGACCGGTGTGGCGCCCAGGAGGAAGACGCGGTCCGAGTGGAGGTCGAGGCGCCGCACACCTTCATCACCACCGAGAACATCGGCCAGGACGATTGGCATGTGCGGGCCTCCACGGTGCCACCGGCGCACACCCATGTGTGGGACATGGGCGACGGTTCCCGGTACAGGGAAGAGCATGTGTTCCACAGCTACATGGATCTGGAGGAGCATTGGGTGAAGCTTCGTATCACCACCATCAATGGCTGTGTGGCCGAGGATTCGGTGCTCGTTCAACCACCGGCACACCTGTACTTCCCGAATGCCTTCAGTCCGGATGGCGATGGGCATAACGATACCTTCGGGCCGGTGGGCCATGCCATTGACGCCTTTGAGATGACCGTCTTCGATCGCTGGGGTGAATTGATCTACCACACCGACCGGGTGGACCTTCCATGGAAGGGGGACGTGAACGGCAGTGGAATGGGTACAACGGGAGTGTACGTGTACACGTACAAGGCTACTGGTCGGTATTTCCCATCCACCGAGGGGATCGGCCACGTCACACTTCTGAAAGGCACACAGGATCAGTAGTCCATCAGGATCATGCGGATGAACAGGTTTTTTACGACAGGGATCGCGATCGCGCTCCTCGGTACCGCCCAGGCACAACTCGTGGTGGATCCCAGTCTCACCCCCACGCAGTTGGTGCAGGACGTGCTGTTGGGCAGTGGGGTCACGGTGAGCAACATCACGTATAACGGAGTGGCACAACCGCCCACGGCCCAGCCCGGGAGTGCTTCGTTCACGCAGGTGGGCGATCTGGGCATTGATGCCGGCGTACTCCTTTCCACGGGCTTTCCGGCATCGGCGATCGGTCCATCGACGAATTTCTCCACGGATGATCTGGGCAACAACGGGAACGATCCGGATCTGGAGGCCATCATGGGAGGGAACCTCACCAACTTCAGCATCCTCGAGTTCGATTTCGTACCGGTGGGCGATTCGGTGAAGTTCAACTACGTGTTCGGGTCCGAGGAATACCCCTCCTTCGTTTGTTCATACAACGATGCGTTCGGTTTCTTCCTCAGCGGCCCGGGCATCGCAGGCCCATACACCAATGGTGCCGTCAACATCGCGGTACTGCCCGATGGGGTCACACCGGTGACCATCGCCAATGTGAACAGCGGCCAAGGGAACGACCCCAACGACCCGACCTGCCCGGCGGTGAATCCCGAATACTATGTGAACAACAGTGCGGGCCAGACGATCGCATACGGCGGTATGACAGTGGTGCTCACGGCCAAAGCGGCGGTTCAATGCGGGCAGACCTACCACATCAAACTGGCGGTGGCCGATGCAGGCGGCAATTTCGGCGATACCGACACCGCGTATGACTCCGGGGTGTTCCTGGAGGGCGGCAGCTTCACGAGCGCCCCCTTCATCCCCATGCTCACACCGGGCCCCGGCATCGTGGGGAACACCATGTTCGAGAACTGCTACGACATGCACTTCAGCTTCCTGCGCGTGGGCGATTTCACCGAGGCCGATACCTTCCAGGTCAGCTACTCGGGCACCTTCACCAATGGGGAGGACATCGTGCCGCCCCTGCCCACCGAAGTGATCTTCGCTGCGGGTGAGAATACGAGCCCCTTCGCCTTCAACGCACCGATCGATGGGGATGCCGGGGAGACGGTGATCATCACCGTGGTCAGTATCTCCTGTATCGGGGAGCCGACCGAGAACGTCTTCGAGTTCAACATTCAGGAGGCCCCAGCCCTGATCGCGGTCGGTGGATCGACCACCATCGCCTGTGGAGCCAGCACCACGCTCACCGCGAACGTCACGGGTGGGTACACACCGTACACCTATGAGTGGCCGGATCAAAGCACGGGGAACACCTTGGTGGTAAGTCCCACGGCCGCGACCACCTACCAGTTGGAGGTGACCGACACGTGCGGCACTACGGCCGTCGCCACATTCGAGGTCGGCTTGTTGCCTCCTCCGCCGATCAACGTTTCCCTTCTGGGGCCGAACACCATTACGGAAGCTTGCGAGAGCACCACGATCAACATCATACGCCCGATCTCCGTGCAAGGTGAGATCACCCTGGACCTATCCTTCGCCGGTGGCACGAACGGCGTGGATTTCGACATGCCCGCACAACGGACCATCCCCGATGGGGTGCTCAATCTTCAGGTACCCTTCCAGCCGCTGGAGGATGGCGTGTCCGATGATGGCGAAGCCACGGTGGTCACCGTCAGTTTCACCGATCCTTGTGGTCGTACCGTAAGTGGTTCGGTCACCATCACCACGCTGGATGCGCCGGAGATCCTCGTTTCCTCCACGGGTGATATGCTGGTGGAGTGCAGCCCGGACAGTATTCCCATGACCGCCACCGCCAGTGGTGGATATGGTGGCCTCTCGCTCTCCTGGAGCACCGGTGCCATCGGGCCAGAGGCTTATGGATCGGGGATGTTGGGGAACACCTATGTGGTCACGGCCACCGATGCCTGCGGCCGCACGGCCACCGCAAGCACCACGATCATCGTCGACTGCGAGATCATCGTCCCGAACGTGTTCACCCCGAACAACGATGGGCAGAATGACCGGTTCGTCGTGGAAGGGATCATGAGCACCACCAATACCGTGAGGATCTTCAACCGTTGGGGGCAGGTGGTCTTCGAGGCGAACAACTACCGCAACAACTGGGGCGCCAACGGCATACCCGAAGGCACCTACTTCTACGAGATCGTGGTGGAACGGCACGATAAGCCGTACACCGGCCATCTGACGATCCTGCGGAACTGATCCTATCGCACCAACAGGGAGGAGCCCGTCATCTCGGCGGGCTTTTCCATGCCCATCAGGTCCAGGATCGTCGGGGCCACATCGGCCAGGATCCCATTACGAAGGGTGAAGGCACGGTCGTCCAGGATGATCACCGGCACGGGGTTGGTGCTGTGTGCGGTGTTCGGTGTGCCATCGGGGTTCAATGCCTTGTCGGCGTTCCCATGGTCGGCGATGATCACGAAGGAGTAGCCCTTGGCCCGGCCGGTCTCCACCACCTCGCGCACACAACGGTCGGTGGTCTCCACGGCCTTCACGATCGCCGGGAATACGCCGGTATGCCCCACCATGTCGGGGTTCGCGAAGTTCAAGGCCACGAAGTCCACCTCGCCTTTATTCAATTCGGAACGGATCGCATCGGTGATCCCTTGTGCGCTCATTGCCGGTGCAAGGTCGTAGGTGGCCACTTTGGGCGAAGGGATCAGGATCCGTGATTCGCCGGTGAAGGGTAGCTCCCGGCCTCCGCTGAAGAAGAAGCTCACATGTGGGTATTTCTCCGTCTCGGCGATGCGGATCTGCTGTTTGGCCGCTTTCTCCATCACCTCCCCGATGGTCATGGGCAGGTCGTCCTTGCGGAAGAGCACACCCACCTTCCGGAAGGTACTGTCGTACTCCGTCATGGTGACATAATGCAAGGGCAGCGGCTGCATATCCTGGTCCGGAAAGGCCTGTTGCGTGAGCGCCATGGTGATCTCGCGGCAGCGGTCCGTCCGGAAGTTGAAGCACAACACCACATCGTGGGGCCGAATGGAGGCGATGGGAGTCCCATGGGCATCCACCACGATGTGCGGTTCGATGAACTCGTCGGTCTTCCCATCGGCGTAGCTCCGGCGGAAAGCATCCAATGGATCGGCGACCGGGGTTCCTTCCCCATGAACGAGCGCACGGTAGGCGCGAGCCACCCGCTCCCAACGCTTGTCGCGGTCCATGGCGTAGTAGCGGCCCGTGATGGAGGCGATGCGTGCTCCGGTACCTGCCACCCCTTGCAGGAAACGATCGGTGTAGCCCAGGCCACTGCGGGGGTCGGTATCACG
>JADLAI010000059.1 GCA_020848295.1 Flavobacteriales bacterium | reverse complement strand
GCCACCCTGCCCCGTGTGCTGGCCCCTGGCGAGCGGGCCGACCTGCCGGTGACCGTGTTCGCCATGGACCCCAAGGTGAAGGATGTGAAGGTGAAGCTCGAACTGAACGACCGGCTCATCGTCGATGGTCCCGGCGAGAAGACGATCCGATTCAACGCCGTGGGGGATCAGGTGGTACGCTTCGGTGTGCGGGTGAAGGAGTCGATCGGCGTGGCCAAGGTGAAGGTGACGGTGAGCGGTGCCGGTGAAACGGCCGCGGAAACGATCGAACTGGATGTGCGCCAAGCCAACAGCCCGATGACCGATGTGACCGAAACCTATCTCGAACCCGGAAAGACCTGGCAGGGCTCCGGCACACCGATGGGGATCGCAGGTACCAACAGCGCCTACATCGAATTGAGCACCATCCCTCCCGTGGACTTCGGACGTAGGCTCCAGTACCTGATCGACTACCCGCACGGATGCCTGGAACAGACCACCTCCAAGGCTTTCCCGCAGTTGTACATCGCCAAGGTGATGGACCTGCCCGCTCGCACCGAACAGGCCATGCGCGGCCATGTGGATGCGGCCCTTCGCCTCCTTGGCCAATTCCAACGCACCGATGGTGGCTTCAACTACTGGCCAGGTGCCGGTGACCATTACGACGACTGGACCTCGATCTATGCCGGGCACTTCATGGTGGAGGCCCAACGCGAGGGCTACAGGACCGTGGGGAACACCATGGCCAACTGGCTCGCCTACCAACGCAGGACTGCGCGCGAGTGGCAAAGCGTGCGACGCGATGGTTGGTCCAACGAAGCCACACAGCTCACCCAGGCTTATCGCCTATACACGTTGGCACTCGCCAAACAACCGGAGCTGGGCGCGATGAACCGCTTGCGCGAACAGCGGGACCTCACCCTCATGGGCCGATGGATGCTCGCTGCGGCATACGCCCTCACGGGCCAGAAGACCGCCGCCCAACGGCTCGTGGATGGCATTCCGGACGCCATGCGGGCCTACACGGAACAGGGCTGCACCTACGGTAGCGACCTGCGGGATGATGCGTTGATCGCCGAGACGCTGATGCTGCTCGGAGAGACCGCCAAGGCCGCTGGTGTGATCCAACGCATCGCGAAGAACCTGAGCAGTGATGGTTGGTACAGCACCCAATCCACCGCATTCGGACTGCTGGCCACCGCACACTTCACCCAGCAGGACAAGTTGCAGAAAGGCATCTCGTACAAGTTGGTCGTGGCGGGCAAAGCGACGGACAAGTTCACCGAGAAGGCGGTAAGCCGGATCGACCTGCCCAACCCGGATGGGAAAGCCCAGGCCGCCATCACCAACACCGGGAGATCCGGCATCCACCTGCGCCATGTGCGCGTAGGCACACCACCGGTCGGTGAGGAGCGGCCGACAGCGCATGGCTTGGTGATGGACGTGACCTACACCGATATGCAAGGCCGTACCATCGACCCGGCACGGATCGAACAAGGCACCGACCTGATGGCGGTGGTGCGGCTTGCGCACCTCGGTGTGGGTGGCGAACTCCAGCACCTGGCGCTCACCCAGGTGTTCCCTTCCGGATGGGAGATCCGCAACAACCGCATGGAAGGCACCGAGAGCGCTTCACAGACCTCCTCCTTCACCTACCAGGACATACGGGATGATCGCGTGCTGACCTACTTCGATCTGTGGCGCGGGAACCCGGTGACCTACCGCGTAATGTTGAACGCCGCCTATACCGGACGGTACTATCTGCCCGGTGCCCACTGCGAAGCGATGTACGACCACACCGTGAACGCACGCAGCAGTGGCCGGTGGGTGGAAGTGGTATCCGCAGGCGACCTGGCAAGCGCGGAACGGTGAGGTGATGGAACGCTGGCAGCGGAGGGTCGCCTTTGCAGGCGGGAGCCTCCTGATCCTCTTCTCCTGGGCGCGTTGGTGGCCGATGGACCCGCTCTTCCCCGGCCCGCGTAGCACCGTGCTCCTTGGTCGCGATGGCCGCACACTCGCGGCCTCCGTGGCACAGGACGGCCAATGGCGCATGCCGCCGGGCGGCACGGTGCCACCACGGTTCGCACAATGCCTGATCGCCTTCGAGGACCGCCACTTCCGCTCCCACTTCGGTGTGCATGTGCCCTCGCTGCTGCGTGCGGCGGTGCAGAACGCTGAAGCGGGCCATGTGGTGAGCGGCGGAAGCACCATCACCATGCAGGTGGCCCGCATGGCCCGCGGCCCGCGCACCAGGAACCTCTGGAACAAGGCCGTGGAAATATTGCTCGCCTTGCGCCTGGAGGTGCGGTACTCGAAGGACGAGATCCTCGCGCTGTACGCGGCGAACGCTCCCTTCGGCGGGAATGTGGTGGGCATCGAGGCGGCAGCCTGGCGGTGGTTCGGTCGGGCCCCGGAGCAACTGGGATGGGCGGAGAACGCGATGCTCGCCGTGCTCCCCAATGCGCCTGCCCGCATCCATCCGGGGAAAGGGCGCGGCGCACTTCAACAGAAGCGCGATAGGCTGCTGCGGCACCTGATGGGCACCTACGCGATGGACAGTCTCACCTACGCACTCGCCAGGAGCGAGCCCTTGCCCGATCGCCCGCTGCCCTTGCCGCGCATGGCACCCCACCTGCTCGCCACGTTGGAGTCCGAGGGGTTCCGGGGCACACGTATCCACAGCACCGTGGATGCGGACCTGCAACGGCGGGTCGCCACCATCGCCGAGCGCCACGGCCAGGTGCTCCGCGCCAACGAGGTACACAATGCAGCGGTGCTCGTGCTCGACACCCGCACCGGTGAGGTGCTCGCGTACGTGGGCAACCTCGCTTCGGCCGGCCGTGCGCATGCCGGGGCGGTGGACATCATACGCGCACAACGCAGCGCCGGCAGCCTGCTCAAGCCCATCCTGTATGCCGACATGCTGGCCGCAGGCGAGCTGATGCCCGACCAACTCGTGGCCGACCTGCCCACGCATTACGACGGTTTCGCGCCGCGCAACTACGATGACCGTTACGAGGGTGCGGTGCCTGCATCGGTCGCTTTGGCGCGCTCGTTGAATGTGCCGGCGGTACGCGCCTTACGCGAACATGGGATCGACCGCACCTTGCGCATGTTGCGTGCCATGGGCCTGCACAGCCTGAAACACCCTGCTGACCATTATGGCCTCTCGTTGATCGTGGGCGGTGCGGAAAGCAACTTATGGGAACTCACCGGCGCCTATGCCTCCATGGCCCGGATCCTGTTGGACGGGACCACCGCACCGGTACATGCCCCACGGGCGGTGGCGATAGTGACCGACACGACTGGCCAGGTAGCGCGATCACCGCTGCCTCCTGCGGCCATCCACCACACTTTCCTCGCCTTGCAGCAACTCAACCGACCCGAAATGGAGGCCGGCTGGAACGCCTTCGCCGATCGCGAGCGCATCGCCTGGAAGACCGGCACCAGCTATGGCCATCGCGATGGATGGGCCATCGGTGTGACCGATCGCTACACCGTTGGTGTGTGGACCGGCAATGCCGATGGCGAAGGTCGCCCTGGTCTTACGGGTACCCTGGCCGCTGCCCCCATGTTATTCGAGGTCTTCGGATCCCTGCCGGATGGGGATGGCTTCCCCATCCCATACGACGCGCTGGACCGCATGGCCGTGTGCCGACCAAGCGGCAGGCGAGCCGGACCCGATTGCGAACCGATCGATACCGTGAACGTGATCCGCACCGCGATCCGCACGCTTCCCTGCCCCTACCACCGCCGCATTCGTGTGGATATGGCCGGCACCCGACAAGTGGCACCAGGCGATCTGGGCCGTTGGACGAGCTGGTTCGTACTGCCACCGGCAATGGAACACTTCTTTGCAGCGACACATCCGGGGCATCACCCGCTACCAACCCCCGCAGAAGGCAACGATGAGCAACCGATGGGGATGATCTATCCCGAACCCGATGCGCGGATCCTCCTGCCCGTGCAACTGGATGGGACTTTCGCGCAGGTCGTGCTGCAGGCCGCACACCGCGACCCGAAGGGGGTGATCAACTGGGACATGGACGGTATGTACCTCGGACGCACCAACAACGACCATCGCATCACCCTATCCCCGGAACAGGGCGCACACCGGTTAACTTTGACCGACCAGCACGGTCGCACCCTGGTCACACGTTTCCACTGCACGCGCGGGGCCATCGACCGCCTTCATCAATGAAACCAGCGTTCCTCGTCCTGGCCATCACCTGCACCATGGTGGCGACGGCCCAACCCGATACCTTGTGGATCCCTACGAACGGCGGTATCGCGCCCTACCCGGTGGTGTATGAGCCGGTGCGGCTGGACCCGCAATACAGGCGGATCGGGCGGTTCGCCAACGATACCAGCCGGGTGGCCGTGAGCCTGGACTACAAACGCGGCCATCCCTCCGGCGTGTACCGGGCCTACTACCCCGATGGCCGCCCACTGATCTTCGCGGTGTATGGCTGGGACAGTCCACACGGCGATTGGACCGAATACGATGAGCAAGGCGCCATCGCCCTGAAAGGCCAGTACCGCCGTGGCCTGCGGGATGGGACATGGGCGTTCCGCAAGGAGGGTATCGTAGGCCATTACCGAGAGGGGAAGAAGCATGGCAAGTGGAAGCATTACCAGAACGGCCGACTCATCCGGACCGAGATCTTCAAGCGGGACATCCATGTGCGGACGCGCACCTTCAATTGATCAGTCAACGACCTTTCAAGGATCCTTTCCACCTCCAAGGCAACCCGGCACGACTTTCGTGCGTTCCACGCTACGACGAACCATGGCCTTACGCATCCTCCCCCTCACCCTCCTCTGCTTCCTGTGGACCACGCGTGCCACGGTACATGCCCAGCAGGACAACGACCCATTGACCACCGGGAAACTGGGGTCGCTCATGTACCACATCGACCGCATGTACGTGGACGACGTGGACAAGAACAAATTGGTGGATGCCGCCATCGTGAGCATGCTGGCCGAACTGGACCCGCACTCCATCTACATTCCCAAGGAGGACCTGGAGGAGGTGAATGAACCGCTCAAGGGAAACTTCGAGGGGGTGGGCATCCAGTTCAATATCATCCGCGACACCATCTATGTGGTGGACGCCATTCCGGGTGGGCCTTCCGAACGCATCGGGATACGCGCCGGGGACCGGATCGTGAAGATCGACATGGAGAACGTGGCCGGAGTGAGCTTCAAGAACACCGATGTGATGAAGCGATTGCGCGGGAAAAAGGGCACCAAGGTGGATGTCTCCATCCTGCGGAAGGGCGAGCATGGACCGCTGGACTTCACCATCACCAGGGACCGGATCCCCATCTTCAGTGTGGAGGCCGCGTACATGGCCGAACCCACGGTGGGCTACATCAAGGTGAGCCGTTTCAGCGCCACCACCATGAAGGAATTCAGGGAGAAACTGACCGAGTTGAAAGCCGCAGGGATGAAGGACCTTGTGCTCGACCTCCAGGGTAATGGTGGTGGTTACCTGCGCACGGCGATCGAAATGGCCGATGAATTCCTGGGTGACCGCAAACTGGTGGTGTACACCGAAGGGCGCACCTCCCCACGCGAGGACACGTACGCCACCAAGGATGGCCTGTTCGAAAAAGGCCGGCTGGTGGTGCTGGTGGACGAGGGATCGGCCAGTGCCAGCGAGATCGTGAGCGGGGCCATACAGGACTGGGACCGAGGGCTGATCGTGGGACGCCGGAGCTTTGGCAAGGGCCTGGTGCAACGCCCGGTGATGCTGAGCGATGGCTCGGCCGTGCGGCTCACCGTATCGCGCTACTACACCCCGAGCGGTCGCTCCATCCAGAAAGCCTACGACGAGGGTGTGGAAGCCTACCAGCGCGAGCGTTCCGAACGTTGGACCAAAGGGGAACTGACCTCGGCGGACAGCATCCACCCGGCCGATACGGTCCGCTACTTCACCATGAACAAAAGGGTGGTGTACGGCGGTGGGGGCATCACCCCGGACCTCTTCGTACCGATCGATACCAGCTTGAGCTCGGAGTATTTCGGACAGCTCGTGCGCCGCGGTATCCTGAACACTTTCGCCCTGGCCACGGTGGACCAGCACCGGAACGAGTGGCTTGCCACCTACCCCCATGTGGCCGCTTTCTCGCAGCAATTCCAAGTGAGCGATGCCCTGGCCAAGGCACTACAGGACCAGGCCGCCAAGGAGGAAGTGGCCTTCGATGCGGAAGGGTGGGCACGTTCCAAGGAACTGATCGGGATCCGGCTCAAGGCCTTGATCGCCCGCGACCTGTGGGACACTTCGGCCTATTGGCAGGTGATAAACGCCAACAACCCCGTGGACCGCAGCTACCAACGGGCCTTGGAAGCCTTGTCCAACGACACGTTCCAACGGTTGGGCATGGCCAAATTCTGAGTTGCCGAGCCCCTGGTTTTAACAGAGCGCCAGGTGATGAACGTTAGGAATTGAGGAAACCGGGCCTCTCTACCTCAACCTCCTGCGAACGCAAAGAAGTTTTCCACCAGCGTACCGATCCCTGTTCTCCGCTGTACCTTTCAGGAAATCCATGTGCCCATGAAACTCAACGGACAACGGGCGCGCGCTTAGGCGCTTTAGACGATCCATGGCGCTTCTGACCATGTGCGCCGGGTTCGCCCTAACCGCAGCGGCTCAACAAAATGGGCGTATCAAAATAGCCAGGCCGAGGACTGAGAACTGCGATGTTTCCGTACGAGTCACGTTCCAACAGAACGATTGCTCAGGGGCGGGAATTCAAACTGACTGTATTCAGTTACCGACGGATGGCACATCCCGCGAGATCCAAACACCCAATGGAGGGTATCTTTTTTACGCTCCATCGAAGCCTATTGCGACGTTTCATGCTCAGACGCGCCAAATCTGTGGTGGTCTTGTCCTAACGGAACGAGCAACACCGCCATGTGTTGTGGTTCCGAGTTGGTCATAAAGGGTACCGTGAAATACGGCTTTAACATTGAAGCGCCATGATGCGCGCTGCTGCTGCGTTCGCTGTGGTACTGCTGTTCGTGGGCCATGCCCGCGGGCAGCAGCGCAACGCGCACTGGCCTTTACCACCGGCCAATTGGCTGCATTTCACCGAGGACGGTGCGCAAGCTGGTGCTTGGATGCCTGCAACGCTTGTGAGACCTGTATCGGCTTCGATCAGTTCGCCTACAGGAGAGTTGCAGATCTACGGCGTAGGGAATTACATTTACGAGGGTGTTACGGGTACAGTCATCGCGTCGGCCAATGGGTCGAGCTGGCCTTCCTATAACTCGAGTGGTCCTTCTTCCATCTTTTGCCCCTGGCCGGGAGATGATGAGCGGATCGCCGGTTTTGCGCGGCGTTCGTCCTTTAATAACTCTGAGGCGCGCTTAATGAGCTTCTCCTTCCAGCGCAATGCGCCAATCGGCACTTGGGAATTGGAGGCGGGAAGCGAACAAGAACTGAACGATAGCGCCATGAGCGTGTTAACCGCTGTGGCACACGCCAACGGCATGGACTATTGGATCCTATCTCACGGCCACAGCGGAAACACCTTCCTGGCGTACAGGCTCACCGCACAGGGTGTGGACACCACGCCCGTGATCAGCCAGACCGGTCCTGCATTGCCCATGGCGAACGATACTTACATATCCCTTAATCGCCTGGGCAGCCTGGTAGCCTCATATCATGGTACGCAGCTCGCCCTTGCGAATGTGAGCACCGATTCATCGTTGGTCATCCGTTCCGACCTCTTCCAGTTCGATGCCAGCACCGGGGTGGTCAGCTTCTATTCCAGTCTGCCGATACGTAGCAGGGGTAATTACGGAATGGAATTCTCCCCCGACGGCACCAAGCTTTACCAGATGCACCGTGCATGGGTACCGGATGTTGGTTGGACCGTCACCTTGCGGCAATTCGATGTGACCAGCCAGGACGTTGGGCAGATCGCTGCGAGTGCGGTGTTGGTGAGAACTGAGCTTTATCCACCCGAATATCATATCCCCGGGCAGGCTCTGCACATGGCATCAGGTCCAGATGGCCGCATCTACCTGATCTGGGACGGGGAGAACAGCCTGGCGGTGATCAACGAACCCAACGCACCTGGTGAAGCCTGCGACTTCGTGCTTGACCAAGTGCAGTTGCCTGATACGCTTGCAACTGCCCTGCCCAACCAGTGCAAGCGCTACCACGATAGCGAGCTTCCCGTGGGTGTGCCTGCCGTGCAGAACACGCGTGAGCAGCTTGCGGTGTGGCCGGTGCCAACGGATGGCGTCCTACACGTACGCACACCCAGGCCGGGCCAGGTGCGCATAGCGGATGCCTTGGGCCGAACGGTGGCAACGCAATTAACCGGTGACAACAGCACCGCCTACGTGGATCTTAGCCTATCCGCCCCTGGCGCTTATGCCGTGCAGTGGCTCGCACCAGGATCGCCACCGGTGTGCCATTGGGTGGTGAAGCGGTGAGGTCGCGCCCAAGGACGTAATTCGCTTGGACTTGGTGGATGTCAACGGGACACCGGGAGAAGGGGGGATGGAGGTGAAGGTAGGAGCACGCCACCTCCTCTGGTAGCTGACCTGTTAAGGTCCTGTTAAGGGTACCTCGTACGGTTGCATTCCGTTAAATTCGCGCCACAAATCGACCCGTACTCCGATGAAAGACAAGATCCAGATCGCGCTCCTGAGCGTCATCGCCGTGGCCCTGGTCGCCCTTGCTGTGAAACAGTTCAGTGGCGATCCCGGCAGCAACAACAATACCTCGACCGTTGCGGCCACCAAGACCGCTTCGAGCACCCCACCCGTGGAGAGCTTCGACCCCATGGCCAATAACACGGCGCCGGTGGACAACACGCCGAAGACCACGATCAACTTCGCCGAGTACGAGCATGCGTTCGGCGACATCAAACAGGATAGCGAGAACAAGCACATCTTCAAATTCACCAATACCGGCACCGAACCATTGATCATCGAGTCGGCCACCGGTTCCTGCGGTTGCACCGTACCGAACTACCCCAAGGCCCCGATCCCTCCCGGTGGCACCGGCGACATCGAGGTGGTGTACAAGCCTGGCAAGCAGGAGAACGCGCAGAACAAGACGGTTACCGTAGTGGCCAACACCGAACCCAAGGAGACCACGTTGCGCATCTCGGCCAACGTACAGAAGATCTGATCGGAACTCCCTTTCCCGGAAGCCGCCTCCCAAGGGCGGCTTTCGCTTTTCCCCTGCTCCTAACGATCACGGGCGATCGACAAAGACCCGTTGGATACCACTGCGGGATCCCAAGGTGCTCTGGGGGCATTGGATCCGGCGGCGCAGCGCACCACCCTCATTCATCCACGCATCATGCTCAACGGTGGATGGGTAGTTGGATGACACCGGGCAGCGAAGCCTCCACCGGTTCACGCACGATCCGCATCTCGTCCACCAGGTGTCTTGCACCAGCGAATTTGTCCACGATGAAGAGCACGTACCGGAGATCCACGCTGATGTTGCGGCACTTGTCCGGATCGAATTGGATGTCGCTCATGGTGCTTTCCCAGGTACGATCGAAGTTGAGGCCGATGAGCTCGCCTCGTGCGTTCAGCACGGGGCTACCGCTATTTCCTCCGGTCGTGTGCAATGAACTGGTGAAGCACACGGGCATGGTCCCGTTCACCCCGTATTCGCCGTAGTCCTTGGTGGTATGCAGGGCACGCAATCGTTCAGGCACATCGAACTCCACATCGCCCGGCACGTATTTCTCCATGATCCCATCCAGGGTGGAAAAGGCCCCGAACACCACCCCATCGCGCGGCTGGCTGCCCTCCACTTTACCATAGGATAGCCGGAGGGTGCTGTTGGCATCGGGCCAGAAGGTACGGCCGGGGTCCATTTCCATCATGCCCTTCACGTAGGTGCGCATGGCTGTTTCGATGCGGTCGCCGATGACGGCGTGCTGCGGACGTATCTGCTCCAGGAAAGTTCGAAAGAAGTTGCGCGAGACCTTGTACACGGGATCATTGCGCATGACCTTGGCGAACTTCTTCGGTTTCAACTTGAGCGCTGCGGTAAGCCGCGATTCGCTGACAAGGATGCTGCGTGCATAAAGGTCATCGACCCAGGCATCGCTTTTACCGTTGAACCGGGTATCGATCTCCTTGAGCAAAGCGGGTTGCACATTCTCCGGTACACTGGCGCGGTAGATGGGCAACAGGGCCTTGAACACGCGTTGATCCACCCCGGCGTCAAAGTCCTTGAAGAATCCTGGTACGGCGCGCAAGCGTTCTGCCGCCTTCGCCTCGAACTTACCATCGGCCTCCAGCTTCACTTGCTCCTCGGCCAGTTCCCGGAAACCATCGGCGAAGCGCAGCACCTCCGGTCCGTAGTACACCATCTCGACGAAGAGGTCGCGTGCAATGGCCAGCGGTACGTACTGGGCGTAGAGGTCCTTGAGGGCAGGCAGCACGGCTTGCAGGTCGGTGCGGCCCCGTTCCAGGGCCCTATCGGTGAAGAGGGCCTCTTGCTCGCGTTTCTGCTCCAAGGTGCGCAGTTCCTTCAGGCCGCGTACCTCGCCGATCCATTTCTTATAGGCGTTGCTGATGCTGGCCTGCTTGTCGGCATACTGGATCCTGGTCCTATCACTGTTGCGCATGGCCGCATCGATCACCTCCAGGCTGGCGGCCCGCATCTTGATCCGAAGTGGGTCGGCCGTGTGCTGTATGTAGTCCACGGCATAGGAACTGAGGTAGCGTTGGGTGCTGCCGGGGAACCCGAAGATCATGGCGAAATCGCCTTCCTGCACCCCTGCGATGTTGATGGGAAGGGCGTGGCGCGGTACGAAGGGCACGTTGCTGTCCGATGCATCGGCGGGTTTGTTGTCGGGACCTGCATAGATGCGGAACATGCTGAAGTCGCCCGTGTGCCGTGGCCACATCCAGTTATCGGTATCGCCGCCGAACTTGCCGATGCTGCTGGGCGGTGCTCCTACCAGGCGCACATCGCGGAAGGTCTCGGTGAGAATGAGGTAGTACGAGTTGCCATAGTTGAAGGGGCGTACCACGGCCTGGTAATGGGTGTTGGCGATGGCCTCCTGTGCGATGGCCTCTCCGATGCGCGTAACCGCCTCCCGCCGTTGAGCCTCGCTCATGTCCTTGGTCGCTCCAAGTTCGTTCAGGACCCGTTCACTCACATCCTCCATGCGGATGATGAACGTGGCCGTGAGCCCGGGGTTGCGCAATTCGGCAGCCTTGTCCCTGGCCCAGAACCCGTTCTTGAGATAGTCGTGCTCCAAGCTGCTCTGTTCCTGGATCGCGCTGAAGCCGCAATGGTGGTTGGTGAGGATGAGGCCCTGTGTGCTGATCACCTCGGCGGTACAACCTCCCCCGAAATGCACGATGGCATCCTTGATGCTACCATGATTGATGCTGTATATGTCGTCGGCGGTGATGCGCAGGCCGGCGGTATGCAGATCCCCTTCGATGCTCTTGAGCAAGGTGGGGATCCACATGCCCTCATGGGCGAAGGCGGTGCGGGCAAGGAGGACAAGTACGGTCGCAAGGAGGCGAATGGAGGCTGGCATAGGGCAAAGATGCCACCTGCGATGGGATGAACCTCAAAGCGTGCGTCCCAAACCGTTCGACATGGACTGAAGGCAATGTTCCAATTCCATTCCCTATCTTTCTACTACCCTATCAGATCGACGTCATGCAAGCCATACTCTCTTCACCACACCGCGGGATCGGTGTTCTTCTCCTCTACTTCCACATCGCGCTTGCAGGAGCTCAATCGGGGGCCTTGGATACCAGCTTCGATCCGGGCTCCGGGGCGAACGTTTCCATCTTACGTTCGGTCGTGCTTCCGAACGGTTCCTACCTGATCGCAGGTGATTTTACGAGTTATGCAGGCGTGCCCTGTGGGCGGATCGCCCGAGTGCTTCCTGGAGGAGGCTTCGACCCCACTTTCGTATCGGGAACAGGCTTCAACGATCAGGTGGATTTCATGCGCGTCCAGTCCGACGGGAAGATCATCGCCGTGGGCACTTTCACCGAATACGATGGAACGAATGTGAACCGCATCGTCCGATTGTTCCCGGATGGATCGCTCGACGGATCGTTCCAACCCATTGCACCGAATACCCTCAGCGCGAGCGCGCTGGAGGTCCTACCGGACGATCGGGTGCTCTTCGCTGGCTACTTCTCCATTCCTGGTGTTCCAGGCGCCGTGCGGTTGGCCCGGTTCATGCCCAACGGAGCGTTGGACCAGGTGCTCGCGACCGGGGCCAACACGAACGGAACCGTGACCTCCATCCTGACGATACCGGATGGCCGTGTCATGATCGGCGGAACGTTCACCGCAGTGCAAGGCCAGACGCGCATTGGCATCGCCTTGCTGACCTCCACCGGGATACTTGACACCACCTTCGATCCAGGCACCGGTTTCGAGACCACGACATCGTCACTACAAGGGTTGATCCTTGGTCCATCAGGTGGCATCTATGCGGTCGGCTCATTCACGCAATACAACGGTACCATCGTGAACGCCGTCGTCCGGTTGCTAACATCCGGCGCCATCGACCCGACCTGGAACACGTCAACCGTTTACAGTGCGCGGGCCAATACGGTGTTGGAGCTACCGGGGGATAAGATCGTCGTTGGAGGATCGTTCTTGCAAGTGAACGGCGTCTCCAAGCCTGGCCTCTGCGCCCTGACCTTGAATGGTGACCTGATCCCATCGTTCCCTCGGGGTACGGGATCCGTAGGACCAATATTCCAGTTCCATCAGCTCCCAAGTGGGAACCTTTTCATCACGGGCAATTTCAACACGTATAATGGTGTTCCTCGGAGTAAGATCGCCAGGCTGATCCATTGCCCGGTGGACGAATGGTACGCTGACATGGATAATGATGGTGCAGGTGCGGATAGCGCTCCGGTGATCACCTGTACACCACCGGCCGGCCATGTGAGCAACAGCACGGATTGCAACGACAACGATCCGCTGAACACGGTTGGGACGATCTGGTACGCCGATGCCGATGGCGATGGAGCCGGAGATGCCTTGATCCAACTAACCGCTTGTGTCGCGCCCATCGGATATGTGGACAATGATGACGATTGCAATGATGCGGACCCGTTGGTGATCGGACCCATCCTCTGGTACATGGACCAGGATGAGGATGGCTACGGGAATGTGATGGCCCCGGCCCAACTGGCCTGCATCGCTCCCCCTGGCCATGTGGCGGACAATACGGATTGCAACGACTTCGACCCCACCGTGCACGAACTGAGCAACTGGTATGCCGACACCGATGGCGACGGCTTCGGTCATGTGAACGCATTGCTGGTAGCCTGCTCGCGACCCTCGGGCTATGTGAGCAATGCAACAGACTGCGATGACGATGATCCGTTGGCCACCGTGGTACGCAACTGGTACGCCGATACGGACAATGACGGCTTCGGCAATGTGGTAGCGCAGCTGCCTTCCTGTGCCCAGCCGCCAGGTCATGTGCTCGACGCCACGGACTGCGACGATTCCTCCCCCACCATCACAGGGCCCACCACATGGTACTTGGACAGCGATGGCGACGACTTCGGTCTTACCGCGCAGACCCTGGTGGCCTGCTCACAACCACTGGGCTACAGCGCGGGTGGTGGTGACTGCGATGACACCGATCCGCTCATCTACCCGGACGCACCGTGTAATGATGACAATGCTGGCACCCACTTCGATCGGATCCGACCCGATTGCAGCTGCGCAGGACAAGGGGTACAGGTGAGCCCGATCGTGTACCTGGATGTGCCCTTGAACGCCCAAGGCTGGATGGATGCCACCCTCCTCGCCAATGGCCTACTGCCGACCGAAGAACCCTACACCGCGATGGGTTACACCGACTTCGCCAACGGGGTGGGCGGTTCCGCCACCACACCCCAACTACTGGACCCCGATCCTCTACAACCCGAACTGCAAGCGGTGGATTGGGTGGTGGTGGAATTGAGGCCATTGACCACCCCCACGCAGATCGCGGCTGCGCAACCCTGCCTCCTACGTAGGAATGGCGAGGTGCATAGACCCGATGCACTTGCTACGCCGGAATTCCTCGTAGCGCAATCCGAATATTTCATTTCCGTCCGTCATCGTAACCATCTCGGGATCATCACAGCCTCATCCATTCAACTTGACCAAGCGGTGCCCTTGGTATTGAACTTCTCCGATGGTTCCGCTCCCGTGAACGGTGGACCGAACGCACTGAAGCCGAATGGCAGCAAACTCGCACTTTGGCCGGGGGATGTACGTTTCAACCGGAACGTGCAATATGCAGGTCAGAACAATGACCGGGATGCGATCCTGGTGCGCATCGGCGGTGTGGTACCCACCAACACCGTGCAAGGCTATTCCCCCGAGGACGTGAACCTGGACGGAGTGGTGAAATACGCTGGCACCAACAATGACCGGGACAAGGTGTTGCAAACGGTCGGCGGGGTGGTGCCCACGAACATCCGCTTGGACCATCTTCCGAACTAGGCCACTCCATCCCCACGTGTCAAGGATCTCGATCGCTTGAACGATCGAGATCCTTGTTCCTTGACCCTGCGTGCCCAAGAGGAGGATCGTCCGTTTCCCTCACCGAGGCGCTCGGGCTTACCGAACCTGAATGGCCAGTTCCACGTACAACGGTCCATGCGATACCTTGGGCTGCTTTGTGTTCTTTCCTGGATGTCCGCGAAGGCACAACAATTCGTACCGGACTTGCAGTTCGGGGAACAGGGCATCAGCGTACATGATGCGCCAAGCGGGGTCTCGCTCGCGGCCCCCATCTCGCTGCACCGTTTGCCTGACGGAAAGTTCTTGATGGGCTTCATGGTCGGCAACGACGGTGGATTGCTAAGCTTACATCTGCCAAACGGAGAACGAGACACTGCGTTCGGCAACGACGGGATCCGATACTTCCCGGCTCCGGACGGCATGAACATGTACCAACGGGATGTGGCCGTGACGGCGGATGGACGCATCGTGGTGCTCAATCGACGACAGGCCCAGAACGGGTATACCATGGCCTTCCAGTTCAACCGGCTGCTTCCGGATGGCACGCCGGACGCGACCTTCGGCGATGGTGGAATGGTGGTGATGCCCGGGCCGGACAACATGGCGCTCCGCTCTGTCATAGCCCTGCCGGATGGCAAGATCCTTTTCGGTGGTATGGTCAATGGCGCCTTGATGGTTGGCCGACTGGAGCAAAGCGGCGTATTGGACAGCAGTTTCGGAAACAACGGCATCGCCCTCCATGCTTCCCCGAACGTGGGCATGAGCCTCTCCCGCATGCGCCTGGCACCTAACGGAGAGATCTTCGTGGTCGGTAGCCAGTTGATCGGATTCGACGCGACTGGACTTGCCGTTTGTAAGGTGCTGTCGAATGGTGCGCTGGATACTTCCTTCGGCGACAACGGTTACTTCCTGCACGACCAGTCCGAGAACCTCTTCCTTTATGAATCCTTGCATGATCTGCACATCGGGGCCGATGGAAGCCTGATCATCGCTGGCTCCATCGCACTCGATGGGATCAAGGAGCGCTATTGTATCCTGAAACTCCGCCCCGATGGCACCGTGGATCAGGCTTTCGGTGAAGCTGGCATGGTCCTCCACGGAACCTTGACCACAGATCGGAACCTGCTCCAGGACATCGCTTTCGATCCCCGTGGATTCTATGTCCTCTTCGGAACACTCGTTCGGAACTTCGAGGTCACCCGATCCATGTACACCTTCATGGATGCTTCGGGTGCGATCTTGACCGATCCTTATGGAGAGACCGACCACATCATTTCCGGGCCTGACGTACCCGAATGGACCCGTAGGATGGTCCTGGATGAATCCGGTGGTTTCATAGAAGGAATCGGCTTCTCGTTCCGGCCGATCGGTATCTCAGCCCTGCGGAGGTTCGCTTTCTCATCGCCCACCGCCGTCCCAACAGCCCCTTCCGCCAACGGGGCTTTGCGCGCCTGGCCCAACCCCACCAGCGGCACCCTGAATGTTCATCTTGCCGATCCGATCGATCAGGGAACCACCATCACAGTGATGGACCCGGTGGGACGTGTGGTCGCGGACGAGCGGTCCATGACGTGGTCCTTTTCCGGTGAGCGGTCCATCACCTTGGACCTCCCGAACTCCATCGCCGAAGGTCGCTACTCCTTGGTGCTCACGACCGACGCGGACCGTAGAATGGTGCAGTTCGTGGTGCAGCGTTGATCATCGGTCCGGTGTTCCCTGCTGCGTCGGCGTTACCGTTGGTGCGGCTTGCTTTTGCCGCTCCTCACTTATCAGGTAGGCGATCAATACGATGAACAGGAGAAGCACGAAGGCCTTCGGATCCCGGTACAACGGCTTCCGCGGGCGGCGTACCGCCTTGGTGTAGTGGTACATGAGCCGACCGGTATCGCGGTACCGTGCGATCTCCGCATCGGTGGGCTTGGGAGGTCCTTCTGGTGTTATGCGGTAACGTCGTTTCATTTCCGAGGAAGTAGGGAGGTGCGGAGAAGGCCGAGCACCCGGTGGGTGCGCATCTTGGCGGCATCCTCGCCAATGCCGAGCACCTGGCCCAACTCAGCGAAGCTCAATCCATCCATGTAGCGCAGTTCGATGAGCCGGGCATGCTCCTGCTTCAAGTTGCCCATGGCGCTGGCCAGTCGGTTCAATTCCGTTCCTTCCATGGCCAACCCCATCTCTTCGGAAAGGCCCTTCACCTCATGGTAGCTCAGGTCCATGAGGACTTCCTTCTTCTTGCGCCAGTGCATACGTACCTCGTTCAGGGCGATCCGGTATAACCAAGCCCGAAAAGGAAGGCCACGCGGTTGGTACCGGGGAAGGCCCAGCATGGCCTTCAGGAAGGTCTGTTGGGTGAGGTCGGCGGTAAGATCCCGGTGCTTCACACGACGCAGGATGAAGCGGAAGATGTCCGCGTAGTAGCTCTCATAGAGCGGTGCGAACCGGGCCTGATCGGCCTGAGCGGCGAGCACTTGACGTAATTCTTCCTCCTCCATCCCGGCCGATCCACCAGTTCAAATGCTGACAGATCGTATAAGTAACGGAGCGGCGACGGATCGTCGTATTCCGTCGACGAAACCAATCTGCCCGGTTGCTCGTTGAAACGGACCGGCACGCCAAGGTCCGGACAACCCTGGCTGCCGAAACACCCGACCAATGGCCGATACTCTCCGGCGAAAGGAATGTGGGGCGATACGAACGCTCATGGTGCTGGCCGCCCTCGCGGCACACGCCTTCTTCGATGCGCATGCACAAGGCCCCGTATGGGACTGGATGAAGACCCAGGATGCCGGGAGCAATGAATATGTACGGGATATCGCCGTGGAGACCGCGACCGGGAACATCTACGCGGTGGGGACCTACACGTCCAACTCCGGTACCCCTCCTCCCTTCAACCTCCCTCCCACTGCCGGTTCGGCCGATGCCTTCATCGTGAAGCTGGGGCCTGCCGGGAACCTGCTGTGGAGCAAGGCCATCGGTAGCAACCAGCCCGATGCTGCCATGGGAGTGGCCGTTGGTCCTTCCGGACACGTAGCGATCACCGGATACCACCTGAACTCGATCCCCACTCTCGGACTCGGTCATGTGGGCAACTCGGATGCCTTCGTATCCCTTTTCGACCCGAATGGTGCCCATATCTGGTCCAAGAACATTGCAGGCAGCCAAAATGATGAGGGGACCAGCGTCGTGATCACCAATAACCAAGTGGTGGCCTTCGGCTCCTTCACCAATCAAGGAAGCCTCACCGGGGTGCTTTCTTCCCTCGGATTGACACTCGGTCGCCGTTATGCCTACCTGAACGCGTTCGATCTTGCGGGAACCAACTCTTGGTCACTTGTTGGATCCTCCAATAGCGATATCCTGTCCGAGCGGATCGCGGCGGATGCCAATACCGTCTACGTGATCGGCTTCACCGAGGGGAACAGGTTCAGTTGGGTGAACTCATCGGGTATCACCTTGTCGAACGTCAGCATCTTCAACACGAACATCGGCTTCGTCTCTGCAGTAAGTTCGACCGGCACGCCATTGTGGTCCCGGCTCATAGACAACCCGGACGACTCGGACGTCGAGTTCAATGGCATTGCGGCGGGATGTGGGGGTGTTTACATCACCGGGCGTTCGCATAACAGCACGGTATTCCCTGGTGGAGCCGTATCCACAATTCCAGGCGTGCATGACTACTTCTACCTCGCCTCGCTGAACCCTGGCACGGGAAGCACCCAGTGGGTGCGCACCGCACGGAGCAGCACCCCACACGGTATGGTGGGGAATGATATCACGATCGGCCGGAACCAGCAGATCATGGTCTCCGGTTCGATGATCGGTACGGTGACCACCGATGGTGGTTCGATGATCGCCGGGGACGATGAACCCGATCTGTTCATCGCCCGGTTCGCGCCGGATGGCACCGCTGTCTGGTACGATCGATCGGTCAATGATGGCGATGAGTATCCGCTTGCCATTGCAGCGTCCACTCCCGGCAGGTACGTCGTTGGTGGACAATATGAGAACGACCTTGTACTTGGGCCGCTGACACAAGTGAATGGATCAGGAAACGATCTTTTCGTCGCCCACTTCTCGGATCCGGACCACCTCGGGTTCACTGTGGACCCTTCGCGATTCACACAACCTGGGCCGTACTGTTGGGATCCCGGGCCAGTGAACCTGAATGATCACCTGGTGGACCATGCTTCGAGCGTGATCAGCAGCAGTATTTCCGTACTGGCCCCGAACAATGCCCTCGGTGCACCCGATAACGTCGGGGCGAACTTCACCGCACCCGGAGCCGACCTCGTGCTGGACCTGGGAGATACCATTCAAGCAGGCGAAACGGTGCGCTTGTGGTGGCGAAGCAACACCAGTGGTCAGCAAGCACAGCTTCTGGCATCCTCAAGTCTCGACCTGATCACATTCGGCCCCTCGAACACGTTCACCTCCTCCAGCAATAGCTGGACGATGGTCTCCTTCAGTGTTCCGACCGCAGCGCGATTCATCCGATTGCGACGGTCAAGTTCGAACGCCTACACCTCCTTGCAGGTGGACGCCATCCGCACAATGAACAATACGGTTTCAGGCGGCGCTTGGAGCGGAGGGCCACATGTGACGGCATCGGGCACATTCACTCCTACCGGCCCGGGTGCCTACCCGGTCACCTACACGGTGACCCAAGGGACCTGTGTCTACAGCACTTCCAAGACCATCCGGGTGGATGCAGCATCGGCAGGCGGCACGGTCAGTGGCGGAGGAAGTTACTGTCCGGGTGCCAACGGCGTGCTCACCCTCAGCGGTCACACAGGTAATGTGGGGCGATGGATGAATAGTTCCGATGGCATATCCTGGACTTCCATCGCGCATACTTCCAACTCATATCCCTGGTCCGGCATCGTCGGAACCATGTACTTCCGTGCAGCCGTTCAGAACGCGAACTGTCCGATCGCACTCAGTGGGATCGATACCGTGACCGTGTCGGATGTGACACCGCCGGTGGTCATATGCCCCCTCAACGACACGCTCTACACCCCGGTCAGTGCATGCACTTCCCCCTACTCCGTTCCAGCCACGATCGGCACGGACAATTGCCCAGGCGCGATGATCACCGGCAACATATACGTCGCGGTGGCTGGTGGGGGTAGTGTTGCTGTGAACGGTATTGAGGTACAGACCGCTGGGCCCCTGGCACTGGGGGCCGGAAGCGTTATCGCCCTACCGCTCGGCATCCATCAGTTCACGGATACGCTCTTCGATGGAAGTGGTAATCACACCGTGTGTAACTGGTCGATCACGGTGTTGGACAATACCCCGCCCACCATCGCCTGCCCACCGAGCCCCGTTGACCTGAATTCCGCTGTTGGCTCCTGCAGCGGGGTCCTGATCGATCTATTGAACCTGGTGACCATCGGTGGCGACAATTGCAGTACGGATGCTGACCTGTTGCTCACCCAGACCCCGGCCGCCGGGACCGTGATGAACGATGGTGATCCCGCGACGGTGATCGTGGCCGATGGTTCGGGGAACAGTTCGACCTGCACCTTCAGCATACAGGTGCTCGACACAGAGCCTCCAGTGTTCGACAACTGCCCATCGCCTTCAGATCAGGAATTCAACCCGCCGATGGGTGCATGTAGCCATCGGTATGTCTTCCCCACGATCAACAGCACGGACAATTGTGACCCGGACACGGAGAGCGACTATCAGACCTTCCTGCGAGAGGAAGGCAACCCCATTTGGCAGGATGTGACCGGCCAGACGGACCATGTTCTTGCTGCTGGCACCCACCTGCTCTACGAGGTCCACACCGACGACGCAGGCAATGCCGACACGTGCCACTGGACGGTGACCGTCCGCGATGATGAAGCTCCGGTGATCACCGTCCCAGCGGACATCATCGTGAGCGCGGATGGCAATGCATGTGGTGCAATGGTGAACTTCGCGGTGGGTGTGAGCGATAACTGTGCGGTCCTCGACACCACCTTCAGCCATGCAAGCGGCTCTTCCTTCCCGGTAGGAAGCACCATGGTGACCGTGGACGCGAACGATATCCATGGCAACGCGGCGGCACAGGCCTCCTTCACGATCACGGTGGTGGACAACACCGCCCCGACGATCACCTGCCCGGGCAACGTTTCGCGGAACATCTCCAACCTGGGCACCTGCACAGGCGCAGCATCCTGGGCCCAGCCGGTGTTCAGCGATGACTGCGGAAGCAGCACCCTCTTTCAAACGGCAGGACTTGCAAGCGGCAGCCAGTTCCCCTTAGGCCTGCATCCGATCACCTACACCGTACAGGATGCGGCTGGCAACACCGCCTCGTGCTCCTTCACGGTGGCGATCAACGACATCTCCGCCCCGACGATCACCTGCCCGCTGTATGACACGCTGCCCATTCCCCTCGGCCCCGGTTGTTCGCTGAGCTTCCCGGACCTGCGGGACTCCCTGACCGTGACCGACTGCAGCCCGTGGACCAACACGATGGTCCCAGCGGCCGGCACGCTGTTCACCCAGGACACCGTGCTGTACGTGACCATGTGGGTGGAGGACAGCGCCGGCAACGGTATTTGGAATGACCACTGGGTTCACATCGCGGACCTTGCCCCTCCGACCATCAACTGCCCCTCGGACATCAGCGTGAACGCCGATCCCGGAGCCTGCGGCGCGGTGGTGAACTACGTTGTCCCGACCGGCACGGATAACTGCGCCGCCACGACCATTGCGATGACAGCCGGCCTGGCCAGTGGATCCTTCTTCCCGGTCGGCACCACCACCATGAGCTACCTGGTGACCGATGCGGCGGGGCTCACTGCTTCATGCTCCTTCTCCGTAACGGCGACCGACAACAGCATTCCGGCGTTGGTCAACTGCCCGATGGACATGGTGATCACCGCCGCACCGGGCGCTTGCGATGCCGTGGCGAACTGGACCGAGCCCATCGTATCCGACAATTGCAGCGCGACGCTAACGCGCACAGGCCCCGCAAGCGGAAGCTCCTTCGCTGTGGGCACCACCACCACCATCACCTACAGCGCGACCGATGGCAACAATACGGCCACCTGCGGGTTCAATGTGACCGTGATCGCACCAGTTGTTGATCTCGTTTACGGCACAACGACCGCCTGCCAGGGGTCGGCCGTGATCATGCCCAGTATGGCCACACCAGCGGGTGGTACGTTCATTGATGCTGACCAGTCAGGCACCGTCGACCCTTCCACAGGTGCGTTCGACCCCTCCATCGCCACACCTGGTCCGCACACGATCGGCTACACTTTATCCGGCGACTGCACCATCCTGGATTGGTTCACCGTAACCGTAGTAGCGGTGCCAACCGCGAGTATTCTCTATGCCGCATCACCCTATTGCAGTGGCACTGGCACAGCCACGGTCTCTCGCACCGGTGCAACAGGCGGTTCGTACAGCTCAACTGCGGGCCTGGCCATCAATGTATGGACCGGCGATGTTGACCTGGCCGCGAGCACTCCGGGCAACTACACCGTGACCTACACCATCGCAACCGGAGGAGTTTGCGGTGAATTCTCCACCACGGCACCGATCACCATCACGCCGAGCAGCAGCAACACGACCACCGCTTCCGCCTGCGACAACTACACATGGAGCGTGGACGGGCAGTCCTACACCGCCAGCGGCACCTACACCAGCGTGAGCGGTTGCCACACCGAGACCCTGGTGTTGACGATCACGCCGAGCACCAGCAATACGACCACCGCGTCGGCTTGCGACAGCTACACCTGGATCGTGGACGGGCAGTCCTACACGGCTTCCGGTACCTACACCAGCGTGAGCGGTTGCCATACCGAGACCCTGGTGCTGACGATCACACCAAGCACCAGCAACACCACGACCG
>JADLAI010000058.1 GCA_020848295.1 Flavobacteriales bacterium | reverse complement strand
CGTGGACATCTTCGACCTCACCGGCAAGCGCGTGAGCGCCCGCACGATCGCTGTGCAGGACGGTTTCGTGAAGACGAACCTGGATCTGAACGGCGACCTGGCCGGTGGCATGTACATGGTACACGTCACTGCCGGCGACAAGACCTACACCGAGCGCTTGGTGATCCAGCCGTAAGGGATAGCACAATAGCATGGAGCGGCCCCCGCCATTGGCGGGGGTCGTTCTTTTTACGTGGTGCTTCATGTCCATCGACCGATCCAGCGACGTGGTTCCGTCCGTACCAAGCAACCATGGACAGGGCTGAGCGTCGGCCCTGCTACGCAGCGACCATGCTGCATCGTCATACGGAAGAGTCGCGGCGTATCCTCAGGTGCCTCAGTATGGCGACAGGGTATGATGCACGACCACCAAGCGGGCTTTCCGAAGGATTGGGAAGCCAACCTGGGTCCTTAATTGGTGAAGAACAGGGCACAGCAGGCGTTTCATTTGTAGTGGGACCTTCCGGATCATCTCCGGCCCTTCATGTGGTGCCACGGCATCAGCGAAGGGTCACGTCCCACTAAACCCCATGAACCTACCACGCATGAAACACCTTGACGGATCATTCATCCTGGCCGTGGCCTGCACCTTGCCCACGATACTGCCGGCCCAGATGGACTTCTACCGCGCCTCCACCTTCGGAAGTCGGTTCAACGACATCAACGACAATGGGCTCGCGGTAAGCGGTGGTGCCTATTTCGACTTCCCCACGCTCACATGGACCAATATCGAACCGGGGGCGACCTCAACGGAATCCATCAATAACGAGGGCGAAGTGGCGGGGTCGATGTACCTGGACGAGGCCAATGGGATCCTCCAGCCGGCGTGGCGGAAGAATGGCGTATGGCTGCCGATCGGCTGGCTTCCGAGCGCCATCCCCGAGGAATCGTTCTTTTCGACCCATAACATCTCGCCGAACGGGACGTGGGTCACCGGTCAGATGTCCATCGGTTGCTGTGATTATGGCGCGTTCCGGTACAACACCGAGACGGAAGAGCTCACGGGGATCTTCGACCCCGCATACGTGGCCATGGCGGGATACTTCATCACCGATGATGGTACGATCGGGGGCTGGGCCGATGATGAGGGGACGGGAAGTACACGTCGGATCCCGGTTTACATCACGCCGGAGCTGGAGATCGTGCCGGTGTCCCCCACCCTCCCTACGGCCTTGGTCAATGCGGTGAGCGCCATCAATTCCTCCTACCTGATGGCCGGCGATATCGATGATCATCCATTCCTCTTCGACCGCAACACCAACACCTTCACCACCTTCGATGTGCCTGCGGGCTACCTTACCGCATCGTTCACCAGCTTGTCCGACAACGGGATCGCCGTGGGCTTTGCACAGAACTTCGATGACTTCGGCGGCCTGGTCCGGGAGGCGCTCGTCTATCATCCGAACCTTGGGACGCAACCGGTATTCCTCAAGGATATCCTGCTCGCTCATGGGGTGGACATCGAAGCACCCAGTGGCCGCATGGGTACGGCCATCGCCATTTCGCCGAACGGTGAGTACATCGCCGGTTGGGATGACGGTGCCCCCTTCTCAGCGAATGGCTGGGTGGCATACCTGGACGACCTGTTGTTGGGAACCGCGGTGGCCGAGCGCGAGGCAGGCCTGATCTCCCTGTCGCCCAACCCGGCCACGGACCTGGTGCGCATCGCGTCCCCAATGGAGCTTGGAACCATCGAGGTGCTCCATGCCAACGGGCAGGTGGTGATGCAGCAGGCCATGAACGCCACGACCGCACTGCTTGACCTTTCGGGTCTCAGCGCCGGTGTCTATACCGTGCGTACGACCAATGCGGGTACGCGCCGCATTTCGCGGTTGGTGAAGAATTGATCCTTGTCATCCCATTCACGCGCAAGGTCGGCCAAGGGATGCGCCGTGATCTTTTCGGAGGACGACAGGTTGCGTAGCGGGGCCTTCGGAGTCTGTTCTGCGGAGAAACCATCCGGAAAGCGGGTAAGTGGATCGGCCGACATTGAATGCGTGGATGGTATACGTTGCACCGACCCCATGGACCGTGCTCATGCGGTGCATGGGGTTCGTGTACATCCGGACCGCTGAGGAGCCCGCGCGGATGGTGGGTCGATCCATTCGGGAAGGATGGTCCCACCGTGCGATCCGATGCACGGGATGGTGCCAGTTGGAAGGTTCGCCCCGGAACAAGAGCCATCCGCCACGATAGGAGCCGCTGCAAAGGGTGCGATGGTCATCGGTCCGATAGCCATCGCGAGTGGCGTCTGATACCCATACGGATGAAGCCTCGGTCCAAAGCTGCGATGTGATCTTCGCAGGAAGATCCGAACGGGGCGTTGTGTGGTCGGAGCTACGGAACGATCCGGCCCGGAGGTCGTGCGGATAACGAGCAAGTGGATCGGGTGGGACCCACCTGCGAATGGGTATCATATCGGCATGCTTGTTCTACGCGCAGCCGCGTGGTGCGACCAGGCTCAGCTCCGTTTCAGGAACGGCCTTGGACCAAGGCCAGGTCGAAGGTCCAGGTCAGGTAGGCTGAAGCCGCAAGCGGGATCACTCCTTCACGAAAGCTGCATGCCCCAAGTGTGTGCCGGCCGCCGTGGAGACCAGGATGGTGTAGGCCCCGGCATCCAATTCATCCACCGCGAAAGTGATCGGCCCCAATGCGGTACCCTCCACCCAGGTCCGAAGCAAACGTCCGGTGGCATCGAGCAGGCGCAGCTGTAGCTCCTCATCCACGGGTGTCATGTACAGGTTGATCCGGTCCTGTGCGGGGTTGGGCACAAGGACCAGACTGGTGCCCATGGACCGGAAGTGGACCATGACACTGTTGGAGGTATGCTCGGTACCATCCTGCTCCAACCGGATGATGCGGTAATGGTTCTGGCCATTCCGTGGGGTTTTGTCCAGGAATTGATGTTCCCCGCCCGGCGTTTCGATGGCAATGGCATCGGTGGTGCCGATCGGTGCGAAGGCAAGGCCATCGGAGGAGCGTTCGATCAAGTAGCGGTCGGTGGCTTTCTCCCCTTGGGTGGTCCAGTTCAGGGCGACCTGGTCGAGTTGCTGGGTGGCCTGCACGTTGAGGAAGGATACCGGTAGTACGCTGCAATCGAGCGAGGCGCCAGCGGTCAGTTGCCAGGTCAGGTTGAAGGCTTGGCCGTTGGTGGAGAAGTTGTCGATGTACAGGATGT
>JADLAI010000057.1 GCA_020848295.1 Flavobacteriales bacterium | reverse complement strand
GTCTGGTCGAAGCCTGGTCCATCGCATCTTTCCACTGATCCGCAACGGGTCGATCGTCCGGTTCATTCTCGCTGCCTCAGTAACTTCGCCGCCCCCAATGATCCTCCCAATCCGCGCTTATGGTGATCCTGTCCTGAAGAAGGTCGCCGCCGACATCGATCCCGACCACACGGGGCTCAAGGAACTGATCGCCGATATGTTCGAGACCATGTACGCCGCCAATGGGGTCGGCCTGGCGGCACCGCAGGTAGGCAAAAGCATCCGGCTTTTCATCGTGGATACGCACGCCGGTGCGGAAAGCGATGACCCTGATGCCGAAAAGGCACCGGAGGACGCCGATGAAGAACCCCGGCTGAAGCGCGTCTTCATCAATCCGTACATCGTGGAGGAGGAAGGGGAGGAGTGGGGCTTTGAGGAAGGCTGCCTGAGCATCCCGAACATCCGCGAAGAAGTGCGTCGGCAACCCCGTGTGGTACTGCAATACCAGGACGAACAGTTCAAGGAGCACGAGGAGGAGTTCGAGGGGTTCGCAGCCCGCGTGATCCAGCATGAGCACGATCACCTCGATGGTGTCCTGTTCATCGATCACCTTTCAGCTCTTCGCAAGCGACTGCTCAACGGTAAACTCCGCGATATCTCACAAGGCCGCACCGACGCCAAGTACAAGATGCGTTTCCCGGCCGCCAAATGATCCCGCCCATGAATAAGATCCTGATCCTGCTGCCCTTGGTCCTGCTCTTCGCGTGTGGGGGAGAACAGAAGGAGACACCCGCCGATGCACAGACCCGGATCCGTGCCATGGAGGATTCGGTTTTCCAAACGCTCACCTTCGACGAACGGAAGGCGCTGGCCCTGATCGATGTGTACAAGGCCTATGCCGCAGCCAATCCATACGACACCACCAGCGCCGAATACCTCTTTCGTGCGGCGAACGTGGCCAAGTCCTTGCACGATGGTGAGCTGAGCGTGAAGCTCTACGATCGGATCGTGCGCGAGTTCCCGAGCTGGCGCAAACTGCCGGATGTCCTCTACCTCAAGGCATTCACGATCGATAGTGAACTCGGCAACAAGGGCGAGGCCGAAATGGCCTACCGTTCGGTGATCGAGGCCTATCCCGCACATCCGTTCGCCAAGGATGCCCAGCTCATGATCCAGAACCTTCAGTACTCCGACGAGGAGCTGATCCGGATCTTCCAGGCACGACAGGATAGTTTGGAGGCGGCACAAGCCGCCAATACCTCGGCGAAATGAGCGGTTCCACATTGAAGGCCACCGCCGCCGCATCGCTGTCCTCGGAAGCCTACAAGGAACGCTTCGAATGGATCGTGTCGACCGGGCAGGCCTATGGACCACCGGACAGTGGATACGGCGCCGAATACACCAAGTTGAACCTGGCACGCACGCGACGGATCGCCAGGACATTGCGGGTGCTTCCTGCGGTGGAGACCACATTGCGCAAGGCCCCGCCGATGACCTGGTTGGTGATCACGGAGCCCTGGTGTGGTGATAGCGCCCAGAACCTCCCCGTGTTGGAGGCACTTGCTGCCTTGAACCCGGCCATAACCCTCCGGATCGCCCTCCGTGACAGCACGGACATCATTGAGGACTTCCTGACCAACGGGGGACGCAGCATCCCGAAACTCGTGGCCTTCGACCCGGCGACCGAAAAGATCCTCTTCACCTGGGGACCACGACCACAGGGTGGCCATTCCTTGGTGATGAACGATAAGCAGAAACCCGAAGGGGAACGCTTATCCAAGGAGGAATTGGCCGAGGCGCTGCATCGCTGGTACCACCAGAACGCCGGTGTGGAGGTGCAACAGGAGATCGCGGCGCTGGTCGAAGGGATCGGTTGATCCACCTCTTCATCGGGATGTGGTGGAATGACCATGTTCGGGTAACCAATTCATGGACTTTTGTCCAGGTATTGTTGACTTGAAGGACCTGGTGATCCCGGTTTTCCTATTTTCCGGCCAATAAGGCGCCCATGAAGAACATTCTACACCTCGTGCTACTCCTCCTTCCATCCGGGATCCATGCACAGACCGTGCTCTTCGCTGAAGGATTCGAGGGGCCAACACCTGCATTCAACCTCAATACCACGGATGTATCGTCCGTTGCGAACGGTGCCAATTCCTGGTTGATCAATGCGGCCTATTCCGGGGGAGCTGGAGAGATCGACTGCCTGGGCTTAGGGTTCAGCTTCACGGTGCCTCCCACCGCTGGTCAACCAGCGGGGATCCAGGATGCGAATGGGAGCTACCTGCACATCACCAGTGAAGCAGCCATGGCAAGCGGGGTGCAGAACTGCTGCTTCGCGGCAGCGGACGGCCTTTGTACCGCTGCGGGTAACCATTTCGCCGCCATGAGCACCGATGTGTCCACTGTTGGACAAAGTGAGGTGGTGTTCTCTTTCTGGTGGCTGTGTGGGGGGGGGTCGAACAACTACGGCGAAGTGTACTACAGTACCGATGGAGGCGCAGCCTGGACATTGCTCACCGCACCCATCGCGCAGTACCGCGCTCAGGCCACCTGGATCCAACAATCCATCTCATCCACGGCGTTCAACGGACAGGCCCAACTGCGTTTCGGATTCCGATTCGTCAACGGAACCTCGCTCGATGCCGTGGATCCAGGCTTCGGCGTTGACGATGTGCGCATCACCGCCAGCGCGGCCACCAATGCCATCACCACCAGCGCCTTCAGCCCGCTCAGCGTTTGTTCGGGCAGCGAGGTCATGGTGCCCTTCACCCTTACAGGCGGGTTCAATACGGGCAACACCTTCACCGCACAACTTTCCGATCCGTCGGGGAGTTTCACAACGCCCGTTGTCGTGGGTACCATGGTCGGGAACACGTCCGGTAGCATCATCGCCACGATCCCTTTGGGCACCGCACCTGGTAGCGGTTATCGCATTCGTGTGGTGAGCAGCGATCCACCGGTGGTGGGTGTCGTCAGTTCCAGCGTCCTTCAGGTGGTGGCCGCTCCCGTGGCCGGCAATGATGTGGCCTTGGACCATTGCACCGCTGATCCATCTCCTGATCTGTTCGCCTTGGTGGATGGGGGCTCGGCGAACGGTGAGTTCCACTACCAGGGCCTGCCACTCCTGCCCGACCTCTCCGTGCCCGGAGACTATGAGGTACACTATGTGGTGGCCGGGTCCGTGGGCTGCCCCGCCGATTCCGCGACCTTCGATATTCATGCGGTGGCCGCGCCGAATGCCGGCACTGGGATCTCCATCACGGTCTGCTCCTATGATGAGGCGTTCAGCCTATTCGCCCTGCTCACAGGAGGGCCCCAGACGGGTGGCACATGGAGCGACCCGCAAGGTGGCACCCATTCCGGTTCATTCGACCCTTCGACGGATGCACCGGGATTATATACCTACGAGGTGGGGGGCATGGCCCCTTGCGACCCGGACCGTGCCTTCATCGCCATTGCCATAGATCCGTGTGTGGGCATTGCCGAAAGAGCAGCCATGCCCTCGCAGTGGCTGGGGCAGCAGGGGAATGACCATTTGTTCAGCCTCCCGGCGGGTAGGATGGCCAGTGATGTGATCGTGCTGGATGCGACCGGCCGGACGGTCCGTGCTGGCATTGAGCCTCAGACCCAACACGACCGCATCCGGATCGCCTTCACCGGTTTGCCCAGCGGACTTTATTTCGTGCGGATCAAGGACCTTCCGGTGATCCGAGTGGTGCATCGGATGTGATGGTGATAAGTGGCGGATCGATCCCAATGGGCACGATCCGACCCGCATCGGAAGAAGAACCACTCGTCGGCGTGGTGGATCCTGACCGCACTCCCCTGTATACCATCGGTTGCCGTTGGCCTATCGGCCATTGCGATCTGCTTCCCGCATGGATCGGGTCCGCGTTCCCTCGATCCTCCGGCGTTCCCTCGATCGCGCTTGCCCGGTGCCTGGGAAGGTCCGGATCTTGGCGCCATGAGAACCGCTGCTCTTCTCTTGGCCGCACTGCTGGGCCTGCCCGGGATCGCCCAATGGTCCACCGATCCCGATGCACCTACCGTGCTCTGTGCCGAGACCGGAGAGCAGACCGCCCTTGCCGTGAGACCCGATGGCATGGGCGGTTGGTACGCGATGTGGTTGGATGAACGTGTGGATCCCAACAGGCCGGAACTCTACGGCCAGCATATCCTGGCCGATGGTACCATGGCGTGGGAGCCTAACGGCCGCCCTTTGATCGCCGACGTCTTGCGCAAGGTGAAGAGCTACACCTTCGACTTCTTTGCCAATGGCGACATGGGGGTGCTCTACGTATCCAGCATTACCGGATCAGCGGATACAGTGAGCTTCATGCGCTTCAACGCCGAGGGGAACCCGCTCTGGGCCGAACCCACACACGTTGGCGGCCACAGCACCACCAACGGCAACGCGTACAATGCCTGGCGCCCCATGATGGTCGTGCAACCCGACGGCAGCGTACTGGTCAGTTGGATGCACGCACCCCAGAACAGTAACGGGCGCATGGCCTTCGGTAAGGTCGGACCTGGCGGCGGTTCGGAATGGGGTTATAACGGCTTGGTGTTCTCCTCGTCGGGCTTCGGCCATTCGGCCATTGTGTCCGATGGTGCCGGTGGCCTGTACGCGACCTGGAGCGGAAGCAACGCATGGGGCGCACCCGTTCTTGTGCAACGCATCCTGGCCAATGGCACCATCGGCTGGTCCGGACCGATCTCCGCCCTGAACCTGTCCACGGACGACAACAACAACGAGTTCCGCGTGGCACAAGGTGCTGACGCTACGCTCCTGGTGGTGGGAGGGGTAAGCGGATATGACCTCACCCTTACCAAGGTCTTCCCTGATGGCACCGCCCAGTACAACGAACTCTGCGTGGCGGGCAATGCCCAACGTCGACCCTCCCTATCACTTACAGCGGATGCGCTCTTCGTGACCTGGCAGGACAACCGGGACGGAAGTCCTTCCACCTCCTACGTTCAGAAGCTTGCCCTGGATGGAACGCCCATCTGGCAATCCTGCGGCATGCCCGCCATCACCATGAACAACTACCTCCCACACCCCAGGGTGGTCGGGCTGCCCGATGGAGGCGCTCTGGTCACGCAACAGGTCACCGCCATGCCACAAGGCATGCGTGCCCAGCGCCTGGATGCCACCGGGAACACCCTGTGGGCCACGCCGGTCCGTTACACCGACCAGGACCTTTCCGCTTTCTATGGCGCACACACCTTACATGCCACTGCGGACAACGGTGCTGCTTCCTTTTGGGTGACCGAGAACGAGGACCTGTACATGGCCCTGATCACGCCCGATGGCTGGCTGGGCTTGAACACCACCGGCATCGCCGAGGAGGACGCATCCCCTCTGAGCGCGTACCCCGTGCCCACCGCGCAATTGGTGGAACTGCGTGGGCCGGACCTGAACGCCACGCAAGCACCGACGCTCTTCGGCCCCGATGGTCGCAGATGTTCCGTGCCCATGCACTTCTCCGGACAAAGCTGGCAGTTGGACCTTTCCGAGTTGAGCAGTGGACTCTATCTCGCCCGTGTCCCGCATGGACCAAGCGCACGCCTTGCACGGGTGGTGAAGCAGTAGGGTGCCCCTGATGGCCGGACCGGGGCGGAACAGCACCCACCTGCCGCCCATCGGTTGTTCGGCCCTTTCATCCCACCTTCGCCCATGGACCAGCTGGGATGAGGGAAAGGCACACGGCACAGGGATCAACGGGCATGCGCATGGCGCTGTCCGTGATGTTGGGCTTGGTGGCCGTAGCATCGGTACAGGCACAGTCCTCAGCGTTGGAGCAATACGATAGGGAGCACCAGCAGGCCGTGGCCGATATGGACGCGGACGCTCCGACCATGGCGATCGCCCATGCCCAGCAGGCCCTGGTGCTGGCCCGTTCGATGCAGGACACCGTGCGCACCATGGACGCGCTGTACCTGCTGGTGAAGATCAACGTGGGAGGGCGCCACTACGACGAGGCCGATCGGCTGCGGCGTGAACTGCTCGCCCTGGCGCTTCGCTACGATAAGGACGCAGAATGGTCGGCCAAGGCCCACAATGCCATGGGCAGTTTGCACAGCCGCTTGTTGCAGCGCGACAGCGCGGAACAACACTACCGGGCCGGATTGCAGGTGCTGGGGGAGGGAGGCCCAACAGCATTGCGCCAGGCCCTGTTGGGCAACCTGGCATCCACCCTGGCCGAAATGGGCCGGTCCGATGAGGCCGTTGAACTGCAACGCCAGGTGCTGGCCTTGATGGCCGTTGCCCGACCGGAGGACCGCGCCTGGGGCCTGAGCAACCTGGCCCAATCGCTGCTGGCCGCTGGGCACTACCAAGAAGCCCTCCGCCACCTCGACCTGGCCGACTCGCTGAACCGGACCAGTGGCAACCGGCTGGACCTGGCCATCGACCTGGCCGAACTCCGCGCCGATGCCCTGGATTCCATCGGCGACATCACCGGAGCCTATGCCCTGGTGAAGCACGTACGCGACCTGCAGGACACGCTGTTCGAGCGAAGCCTCGATGAGCAGTACCTGGAATTGGAGAAGCGGTTCGAAACACGCCTGAAGGAAGAAGAGATCCAACGGCTGGACGCCGAGACCCGCGAACAGGCCGAGCGTTTGCACGTGCGCGACCTGCAGTTGTACGGCATGCTCGCCCTGGCCATGGCCGCGTTCTTGACCGTGGCCCTGGTGTGGCGCAACCTGCGGCTGAAGAAGGAGCACGCCCGAGCGTTGGAACACCTCAACACCGACCTGCAGGACCAGCAGGCCCGCATCGCTGAGATCAATCGGCTGCTGGAACTGAAAGTCCTGCGCGCTCGCCTGGACCCGCACTTCATCTACAACAGCCTTACGGCCATCGGTGTGCTGGCGCGCAAGGGCGATGTTGGGGCCGCTGTGGCCTACCTCGATGGTTTCGCCCGCCTCATGCGCATGGTGCTGGACCATGGCCTGAGCGAGAATGTCACCATCCACCAGGAACTGGACCTCCTGCGCCAATACCTCAAGCTGGAGTCCCTGCGCTTCGCGGGCGACCTGTCCTACACCGTGGAAGCCGACCGAAGCCTGCTGGATGACGACGCCCGCGTACCATCGCTGCTTGTGCAACCTTTCGTGGAGAACGCCGTGTGGCACGGACTCGCCCCCAAGACCGGCGACCGCCACCTCTCGGTGTACTTCGCGGAGACCAACGGTGCCATCACCTGCACGGTGCAGGACAATGGCGTAGGCCGCGCGGCCACGGAGCGGCGCACCCATCCCAACGGCAGCCCCAGCGTGGGGGTACGCCTCAGTAATGAGCGATTGCAACTGATCCGCCATCGCCATGGAGAAAGGTCCATCCACTTCGAGGACCTGCACCATGCCGATGGCAGTGCCGCCGGCACCCGGGTGGTCCTCCATCTGGAATGAAGGCACGGGTGATGATGGTCTTTCCGGACGGGACAGCTGCCGGGCCGCTATCTTCCGCCACATGATCCGCGCATTGCACATCGACGACGAACCCGCCGCGCGCGAACACTTGGCCCTGCTCCTGGCCGATGTGGCCCCCGGGGTGCAGCTCGTGGGACAGTACGCCAACATCGCCGAAGGCCGCCTCGCGTTGGAAAGGCATAGGCCGCACCTGCTCTTCCTCGATGTGGAGATGCCCGGTGGCGATGGCTTCGAACTGCTGCGGAACCTGGGCCGCTGGGACTTCGACGTGATCTTCACCACGGCCTTCCAGCGTTATGCCATCCAGGCCATCCGTTTCAGCGCCCTGGACTACCTGTTGAAGCCCGTGCAGGCCCATGAACTCTGCGCCGCCCTGGACCGACACCGGGAGCGTAGCGCCGGCATTCCAGCGAATGCCGACCTTCAGCAAGAGGTGGTGAGGAACCTCGCCGCCGAAGCGGACGACCTGCGCATGGTGGTGCGCCATGGCGACCGCCAGCACTCCATCCTCCCCGCAGAGGTCCTCTACTGCCGGGCGGACGACAACTACACCACGCTATTCCTCAAGGACGGACGGCGTTTCCTGAGTGCGCGCACCTTGAAGGACTACGATGAAATGCTGCACGAGTTCGGCTTCCTGCGCGTACACCGCAGCTACCTGGTGAATCGCACCGCCGTGGTGAGCACGCCCATGCACGGCCCGCTACGCCTGAGCGACGGCACAGAAGTGGAGGTGAGCCAGCGCCGCCGCAACGAAGTGCGTAACGCCCTCAGGCGATGAGCCTGCCCGGTACCCATTGACCGTTGGCCACGATGCCCAACGCCCGGCCTACCAGCCGCTGGCCCAGGAATGGCGTGTTGTGCGACCGGCTCACCAGGTCGGCTTCCTCGCAGGTCCAGTCCATTTCGGGGTCGAAAAGGGTGATCTCCGCGCGTTCACCTTCGGCGATGTGGACGTAGGGCAGCCCCACGACCGCACGTGGGCCGTGCGTGAACCGCTCGATCAAACGGCGCAGGCTCATCCGACCCTTTACGGCGGTGTTGGCCACACCGAAAGCGGTCTCCAGTCCGATGATCCCGAAGGATGCCGAACCGAACTCAAGCACCTTGTGCTCGCGGTCCTCTGGCCGATGGTCCGTGACGATCGCATCGATCGTACCATCCTTCACCCCCGCACGCAAGGCTTCGATGTGGTGCGCATCGCGCAAGGGAGGCATCACCTTGTAGCACGCTTCGAAACCGCGTAAGCACCCATCGTCCAGCAGCAGGTTATGTGCCGCCACACTGGCGGTGACCCGTAGTTTCCGTGCTTTGGCCTGGCGGATCAGCTCCACACTTCCTGCTGTGCTGATGGTGGCCGCATGGAGGTGGCCACCTGCGTATTCCAACAAGGCGATATCGCGTTGCAGGTGGCTGGTCTCGGCCACGGGTGCCAGGCCCTTCAGCCCAAGGCGCGTGCTCATGGTGCCTTCGTGCATCTGGCCACCCCGGATGAGGTCCGGGTCGTTGGGGTGAACCATCACCGGCGCGTCGCCCAGGCCACCGCTGTACTGCAGGGCGAGCATCATCAGGCGACCATTGCGTACACTGCGCTGGTCATCCGAGAAAGCCACCGCACCGGCCTGTTGCTGGTCGTACAGTTCGGCGAGTTGTTCGCCTTTAAGGTCCTGGGTCAGGGCACCGATGGGCAACAAGCGTACCGCATGACCTTGCGCCTTCTTCAATAAGTAGCCGATGCCGGCCCGGTCGTCCGTGGTGGGTCTGGTGCTGGGCAGCACCGCCACGGCGGTGAACCCGCCAGCGGCCGCAGCGTCCAGCCCGTTGGTGATGCCCGCTTTCCACTCCTCGCCCGGATCGCGGAAGTGCGCCCGCAGATCCACCCAACCGGGGCTCGCATACAGGCCAGTACGTTCCACCACCGGTGTGCCTTTCGCCACGACACGTTCGCCCACTTTCATGATCCTCCCATCCCTCACCAGGATATCCACCGTGGTATCGTGGTGCGGACCGCCGGGATCCACCACTGTCACATTTCGTAGGATCAGTTCGTTCATCGGGCGTAGCGGATCAGGACGACTTCGACCAGCAGGAATAACAGGGCCAGGAGGATGAACCACTTCCAGAGCTTATGCCCCTGATCCAACTCATTCAAACGTAACGAAAGCTCGCTGTTCGCCACATCGAGCACACGGAAGCTCTTCAGGCCCCGCTCACTGAGTTGTTGGGTGAGCTCTTCCGCGGAAAATGCCCGCAGGTCACTCTCGCGCCGGGGAAGGTTGAGCGCCACGGAGCGTACCGTGTCGTTACCGATGGTGATGAAGTAGGGTCCATCGGGCAGGGCCTGGTCGTGCAGCAACAATTCCGTACGTCCCGGGGTCCGACGAACTTCGGGCACCAGGTCGAGCCCGTCAGGACCCTTCACGTGTGGAGGCTGGTCGGCGGGTAGCTCCACCCCATCCAATGCGATGTGTGCCACCTCTCCAATGGTGTGGTAGAGGGCACCCATCGGACGGCTCAGTTCGGCCATGCGTAGCAGGCTGGTGGCGAACAGGCTGTGACGGGTCAGGTTGCTGGCGCTTTCGGCCAATGGGCTGGCGCACAGGTATGCACTGCCCTGGCCACGGCTGGTGCGTGCGAACCAGGCACTGCCGTCCTGTAGCCGCAGGAGCACATCGCTTCCCGCAGCCGGGCGCAGGCTCCAGCGTTCCCGCACCACCGGCAGGTCCACATTGTTCGGCATGCTTTGGAAGATGGCGCGGTAGAAGGGGTCTTGCAGGTCGATACGGCCTACCTTCATGCTGTTCGTGTCCACCAGGGCTGGTGTCCCTGAACCGAGACGGGCGAAAAGCTCCTGGTAACGGACTGGATCACCCATGCTGGGCGGGAAAACAGCCACACTGCCACCCCCCTCCACGAAACTGGTGAGTGCATGGGTGAGGCCACCGGGCACTTCCGGAAGCGCATTCAGCAGGACCAGGTCCTGCTGTTCCAACGCCGCGAGGTCCAAGCCTCGGTAGCCTCGGGTGGTGAAGAGATGGGTGCTGTCCAGGCCGAAGACATTCGAGATGGCGCGATCCGAAATGGGGTCGGTGCCGGTCACAAGCAATACGCGTAGGCGGTCCGTGACCCGATAGGCCAGGAACAATTCATCATCGAAGACCACCGGTTGATCGGCGATGCGTATCACGCCACGGTGATCGCCTGGACCATCGCCAAGGAAGTGCATCAGGGTGTCCACCGTAGTGCCACCGGCCACGCTGAAGCTGGCCACGGCACGCTGCCGACCGTCGATATCCAGCCGGATCGGTACGTTCTGTAGGTCCTGCTCCCCATGGTTCCGTATCCGCAGGTGCAAGGTTTCCGCCTGTCCGGCCCGACGTACCGGCGTGGCGAACCAGGCGCTGTCGATGCTCAGGTTATCGGGCGTGGCGGGCGAAAGCGGTACGATCACCGTGGGCGCCAAGGTGTCATCGGTCCAGGCTTCCACATCGGTGATGCTGCGTTGGAGATCGGTGAACAGGATCCTGCGCTTCACAGGCGCATCACTACTGGCAAGCGCTTCGCGCTGGCGCAGCAATACTTTGCTCAACGGCCGAGAGTAGGACGAAACGTCGATACGGGCGATGGTCTCCAGGGCCTCATCGCGACCAAGTAACACCTGCTCGCGACCCTCGAAAGCACCTGTTAATACTTGGTAACGATCGGCCGCGCTGAAGGCCATGACGGCATCCTGCGCTTGCTTGCGTGCCTGGTCCAACATACGGCCACCGGAGTTCTGGCCATCCATGCTGTAACTGTTGTCCACGAACAGTGAAACCGCACGTTCACCTACCTGGGTCGCGCCGGTGGGTCCGGGCAAGTAGGGTTGTGCGAAGGCGAGGATCAGGCTGGCAAGGGCCAGGCATCGGGCCAGGAGCACCAGCCAGTGTTGGATCTTCTTCCGGGCACGGGTCTGCTGGGTCACCTCCACCAGGTAGCGCACATTGGGGAAGTCGATCCGTTTGAACCTCCGGAGTTGGAAAAGGTGGATGAGCACCGGGATCGCCAGGGCCGTGAGCGCCCATAGGAATGCCGGGTGGAGGAAGGACATCGGGGGCGAAGTTAGCAGGACGAGGGCAGGGGAGTTGGACGCCGTATTATGGATGGCGGTGCCACCTGGCGTGGTCCAATGTTGCGCGGATCACTACTTCGCCGATACTCCCATGCCGAAAAGGGCGAGGTCGTACCTCACAGGGTCCATCGGGTCGAACTGCCGCAGTGCCGCGGTGAGTTCCTCCACCGCCCGCCAATCATCCTGCTTGCGAGCCAGTAGGCCAAGGCCGCGACCGATCCGGCCTGTATGCACGTCCAGGGGCATCATGAGTTGCTTGGCCGGGATCCGTTCCCACAGACCCAGGTCCACGCCACGATCGTTCGGTCGTACCATCCAACGCAGGTACATATTGATCCGTTTGGCGTTGCTGCCCTTCGACGGATCGGCCACGTGCTTCCTCGTACGAACCGGGTGCGCGGGTTCGAAGAAACGCTCGCGGAACCGAGCGATCATCGCCGCCATATCATCGACCGACGCCGCACGCTCCACAGGAACGGCATCCGGAAGGAAGGCATCCTCGATCCCGCCATGGGTGCTGTACAGGTGTCGCAGCCCCAGCACGAAGTGGCGAAGGTCGATCCCGTTGAACGTGCGGTGAGCGAAGCGATCCAGACGATCCAGGTCGTGCCGTGATGCGTGCCGGATGAAGTCGTACGGTCGTTCATCGAACAGACGCACCAATTCCCAAGCGTTGCGGATGATGGTCTTCCGCTGGCCCCAGGCGATCGTTGCGGTCAGGAAGCCGATGGTCTCCGCATCGGTCCGCGCCTGGAACGCACGTGGTACCTGGATCGGGTCGTCCACGATGAACCCTGGTCGTGCGTAGCGGTTGTAGGCATCATCCAGTAGGGCCTTTAATTCGGCACGCTTCATGGGGTACGAACGGGTAGGTGGTCGTGATACCCTGGCAGGTGTCCGGTGAACCATTTCGCGTGGCGGGTCCGATGATCGGGATAGCACCCTTTCATCCGATGACCCGGTATGGCCACCATCCAGTAGAACGTTCGGACATGCCCGATCAACGCTCCATGCCGGGCATCGCGGGCATCTCCATCACCTCGTACCCTTCCAACGAGAATGCCTTCTCGTCCACCGTGCCTTGTACCAGATCGCGGATCACACAGGTCATACGCTCCTTGCCATCGCTGCTCACCCATTCATATTCCAACGGGAACCCATGGATCCCTTCGAGTGCCTCATTGTGCATGCGACCGCCCTGTTGTTGCATTCCGCGCATGAAGCTGTTGAAGGGGATCTCGATGTCCTGCGCCATCCAGCCGGTCCAAGTGCCATCCTCGCTCTTGGCGATCATCTTCCGGCACTTGTGGCCATCGATCATCTTCGTTTCATCGGTCACCTGCACATCCGCGGCGTTGCCATTCCCTTCTTCCTCCCGGATCACCTTCATTTTCCGGGTCTTCATCGCCATCCTATTGCCGCTGCCATCATCCATCAACAGGTATTGCCACTTCTCCTTCTGGTCGATGATCGTACGCACCCGCTCCTTCATTTGAGGTACCTGGGTGTCGAACGCGAATTTATCGGCACTGCTATGGATCGTGCTGGTCGCTGGACCGTCGGTGCTCTCCTTGCCGTTCTCGAAGAAGCGCATGTCCATGGTGAAGCTTCCGATGAACGCGTTCGGCACGAAGGGGTCCTTGTCCGGTTCCATGCGGATACCCGCATGCTGCTGGAGTACGGCGTTCATGTCGACCTGGGCCATGCTGGGTGTGGCGCAGAGCAACATCACGGCCGCGATGGAGGTAGTGAAATGGTGCATGTGGTGGGTGTAGGTGGTGCTAACTTACGGATCACCATGCGTTCATCGGTCCATGTACGATCCTGCTACGGGTCGATCACTTGCGCACCCGCAACTGCCAGCCCAGGCCCCCGCCCACGATCACCTCGTCCAGGTTCAGCGTACCTACTGGGCTGCCTTCATACCGTGATCGCAACATGCGCACGTCGACGAAGAAGTGCAGGTAGTCCCACACCGCGTAGCTGAGGCCGCCGCAAATTGCTGCTGTGGGCACGGCTCGCAAGGGAGCCGGGTCGGGACCGACGATGTTCGGTACGATCATCAGCACCGGCCATGTTCGGGCTGGATGCACCAAGGAGAGTCCGGCCTCCACCCCGATGGAAAGGTCCAAACGCCCGTGGATACTATGCAGGAACGGGCCGAACGCGAGTTGACCGTTCTGTTCCAATGGCGCTGGATCCTGCTGGCTGTTCACGTACCAGAAGCCTTCACCACGGAAGCTGAGCTTATTCTCGATGAAGTACTCGGCCTTACCGGCGAGGTAGATGTTGGTGGTGCCGGCATTCAGCAGGAACCCCGGACTGATCCCGCCCGAGGCGCGGAGCAGGCCAGCCCCGGTGTACGGTATGTCCTCCTGCGCGCAGAGCACTACCGGTACAGCCAGTGCGGCGATGATCAATTGGCGCCTCACCATAGGCTGAAGAGCTTGTAGTTGAAACTGAGGTGGACGAGCAAGTGCCCTTCCAGGCTGCCACCTTGCTCGTGGTGGAACTCCACCCGGCCATCGTGCTCATCGGCATGGACATCAGTGCCCAGATGGATCATGTACTGGCCGGCCAAGGAAAGGTCGAAGCGTTCGGAGAGGTTGACGTGGGTGCCAGCACCGGCTTGTACCGCACTGCTCCAGCGTTCCGCCCGGTTGGCGGCATCGGCATTGGCCAGTTGCAGGGTATGGTCGAAACAGTGTCCGGCCACGAGGTAGGGCTGAAGCAATGGACGATGGGCGCGTGGTGGAAGCACTCGGAACAACACGCTCCATCCGATGTGCTGATCCTGGCGGTGTGCGAAGTCGCCGATGGGAGCGGTGAGATGGTCGTAGTACCATTCCGTGATCACCCGCTCGGCCAACGCAATGCGGATCTGCCCGCCCACGCCGGTGCCCACGCCTCCCGCATCCC